>JAYWGE010000031.1:0-8641 GCA_043778455.1 bacterium | reverse complement strand
CTACTTCTTCAGCTTGGGTTTTTAAGTTGCCTTCTGTTTGGCTTTGAGATTGACTAGTTGATTGAATCAGCGATTGGCTGATTGTGTCTTCAAGGGTTTTTAAATGACCCGCCTCAAAGACATTCCAGTCAGTTAAAATTAGTATTTTGGAATAGTTTTGGAGTTGAAGTGTGTTTATGGCTGATAATAATATATTTTGACCAACAAAAATGTCGTAATCTTGGACTTTTGACGGATAGCTAATTTTGACAGTATTACTGATGGTTGAATCAGTGTTTTCGGTGGTTAAGTTCATATTTGGTATATTTTGGTGAATAAAACTTGGGAATTAATATCTAAAAAGTATTTAAGTTAAAGTTAAGTCTAAATTATTATGAGTATTGATGTGTATTATTTTAAGTATAACATAACTTTGGGTTTTTGGCAAGTCTACCGTTTAATAAAAATAATTTCCAATCTACAAAACTAAATAGCACAATAATCAATTCTCCCTTATTAAGGGAGTGCCCAACTTGTTGGGGAAGTCAAGACCTCACCTAACCTCTCCTACAGGAGAGGAATTTAACCCTATTTTATAGCAACGATCTTTAACAAGGAGCAAACTTAGTGGTGATATTTATTGATATAGGTATTTTATTGGGAAAGATGTCTAATATAGCTAAACCCACTCCAAAATATACAGTTATCAAAGCTAATTATTATAACTTGAGGAGATCTTTCGCTTTGCTCAAGATGACAGTTACTGTAAATTTCTATAAACTTAGTCAGTAATTGTATTGTCTATTTTAAGCTGGGTTTAGCTATATTAAATACTGAAATAAATTTAGGATGACAGTGAGTTTTGAGGTTTCGCTGCTTAGGTTTAATAAGCTACTTCTTGCCAAAATTCAAAATTTGCTTTATAATTTGTAGTATATGAGTTTTTTTAAACTATCAAACACTTATCCACAATTTGGATTGAAGGCTTTTAACACTAAAACTGCTGGAATTGTCAATTTAGTTTGCAATATTTTGCTTTTTTTGGTCAAAATAGTTGTTGGAGTAATGTTTTTTAACCTAGCTTTAATCTCTGATGCGATCAACAGTTTTTTGGATGTAATCAACGCCATTGCCATTATGGTTACTGTCAAAATTAACGATGAACCTGCTGATTATGATCACAATTTTGGACACACCCGAGCCGAAAGTATTGCAGGATACACCACAGCTATTTTGATGTTTGTACTTGGTTTTAACATTGTAAAAGAGGCGATATCTGAGATATTAAACAATTCAAACCCTAGTGTTTTTAACCCAATCCAATTTGTGCCTGTGGTGGTAGTATTAATAGTCAAAACAAGCCTATGGCTCTACATCAAAAAAATTATCTCCACGGAAAATAGCCCAGCTCTTGAGGCCAACTTGCAAGATCACAAAAACGATTTATTGATTATTTTGGGTGTATGTCTATCTGTTGGTTTTACAGCTTTTGGTTTTGGTTGGGCAGATGCTATAATTTCTGTTTTGATTGCTACCTATATTATGATCAGTGGGTATTATATTGCCAAGGAAAATATTGACCACCTAATGGGCAAATCAGCCAATGACAAGATAAAAGATAAAATTCACAAAATTATAACTAAATTTCCCCAAATTATCTATCTCAACAAGCTCAAAAGTCAATACCTTGGCAACAAAATTCAAGTAGAAGTCTTTATTAAAATAGATGAAAACATCAGTATGACCCAAGCTCACCAGCTCAGCCACAGTGTTCAAGATGCGATTGAAAACCTAAAAGATGTAATTCATTGTGGTATTCACTTAGATTTAGATTAAAAAATATAGCAAAATAATTACCCCCACTTGAGAGGTATTGTTTTAGTTAAAGGTTGTTAATTGTTTTATTTTACTCTTTACCCAAAAAGAAATTTCGGAAATAGAGATGAGCTCCACCAACAAGACCTGCAATTACTAGTGTCAACACACCAAATAACATATCGCTTTGGTAGTTTCTTTCTTTTTCTTCTTCTATGCCAAGCTTGGTGGCAATTACACATTCTTCAATTTGCTGTTCGGTTGGAACAGGTGGTGTATAAGAAGTCTCATTTGGTTTAATTGGGATATATGGCAAAGAATAATATTGATTACCACCACCATTTTGACATTGCATTTTTGGTGATTGAATGTAGTTTCCATAGTAACTATTGATAGCTTTTGGAAATACAAATTTGGTCAATAATGCCTTGCTACTAACAAATAAGCCTGTGCAAAAGAAAATTAGTGACACTGCAATGATGGCATAAAAATACAATTGTTTTACCCAGTTTAGCCTAAAAGAGAGGTTGATTTGATCGGTCATAAAATGTTGGTTTTAGTTTGTTATTTTTGCCCCTTATTAAGGGGCTGTTGCAACGCAATGGGGTTATTATGGATTTTCTAATTATTTGAAAGGATTAAATTCACTGACTTCAAAATCTTTGCAGACTTGTTTGAGGTCGTCTTTGGTTTCGTCTTTCCATTTACCGATATTGAGCTGAGCCGTTAGTTCGCCATAGTAAGTAATGAGGAATTTTCGGATAGAAGAACAATATTCTGAAACATCTTTGGGGTCAATGGAGTCCATAAAACCGTTATTTACAGCAAAAATAGCAATAATTTGTTCTGCTTGAGATAGTGGTTGATATGGAGGTTGCACTAAGACTTGGGTAGCTACTTTGCCTCGGGTGAGTTTGAGGGCTGTGGCTTTGTCAAGATCTCCACCAAATTGGGAAAAGGCAGCTAGTTCTCGGTATTGAGCCAATTCTAGTTTCATAGATCCTGCTACTTTTTTCATAGCTTTGGTTTGGGCAGCTCCTCCTACACGAGTTACAGACAATCCTGGAGAAACAGCAGGTCTAATACCAGCATTAAACAAACTATTTTCCATAAAAATCTGCCCATCAGTAATAGAAATTACATTAGTTGGGACATAAGCCGAAATGTCTCCTGCCTGTGTTTCAATGATAGGCAAAGCGGTAATAGATCCACCTCCAAGCTCTTCGTTGAGCTGGCATGCTCGTTCCAAAAGTCGGGAATGCAAGAAAAATACATCTCCTGGGTAGGCTTCTCGCCCTGGTGGTCGTCGGAACAAAAGGGAAAGCTGTCGGTAGGCAAAGGCTTGTTTGGTCAAATCATCATAAATAATCAACACATCTCGTCCTTTTTCCATAAAGTATTCTGCGATAGCAACACCAGAATATGGAGACAAATATTGCATGGACGGATTGTCAGACGCCGAAGCAGACACCACAACAGTGTAGCCCATAGCCCCTGCTGATTCCAATTTTTCAATAAGTTGCCTTGTTTTCGATTGTTTTTGACCAATGGCTACATAGATACAAATCATATTTTCCTTCTTTTGGTTGATGATCGTATCTACGGCGATAGTGGTTTTGCCTGTTTGTCTATCTCCGATGATTAGCTCTCTTTGACCTCGTCCTACATTGACAAGTGCATCAATGACAGTAATACCAGTTTTGACAGGTCGGTCTACTGATTTTCGTGCCATTACTCCATATGCTTTTCTTTCAATCGCCATCTCTCGTTCATTTTTGTAAATCAATGGGTAGCCATCAAGACTGTTGCCAAGAGCGTCTACGGTATGGCCAAGGATTTCGTCGCCCACAGGAATGGATAGAATTTTGCCTGTAGCATAGACTTTGCAACCAGCACGAACAGCATTGACATCGTTGGACAAAATCAAAATACCCACTTGGGTAGTTTCAAGGTTAAAAGCAACAGCAGGAATCAACGTGCCGTCCACTTCAATTTGAATGATTTCGTTGTATCCAACATCTGACAAGCCACTAGCTAAGGCAACACCATCTTTGACAGAAATGATAGAACCAACATTTTGCTCGGTGGCAGATGCGGAGATTTTTTCTAGTTTTTGAGTAAGTGTGTTTAGAATTGACATAATTATTATTGGGTTTTGTGTTATTTTTTAAATAAATTGTAGTTAGCCCTTGTAACAATTATTAGATATAAAGGTTATAGAAAGTTAAGTAAAAAGTTTTTTAAGTATAAACATTGATTTAATTTGTAACTACAGAACAGGTATAGTCTGAATTTTTGTATTGATTGATAACAGTATACTCACAAGATTGTAAATAACAAGGTTTGGATGTGTTTGGGTTTAATTGTACAGCGTCACAAAGATCTAAAGTTTCTTTTAGATTAAGAATAGAACATTCTTTGTTGTATATGGTTTTGAATAATTTATCTCCAAATATTGCTGAATTATACATTATGACACAGTCAGTTTTTACTTCTAGTTTTTTATATGTTGTAGAAGGCTGTCGTTTTGTTTCAGTTTCAGTTTGAATTTGTCTTAAACTTTCATTAAACGAATCATCCAAAAACTTGTCAAACAAACAGCTTTCATAATTTGAATTTTTTACAGTACAGTTGTGGAGAAATGGTTGTGTATCCAGAGAAGAGTTTGCTAAAACTATATGCGATGCAAAATAATCTAGCTCAGAATCTAGCTCAATTGGTTGAAAGTTATTGCTTAAATCTACAATATCCAGCCAACCAAAATTTTTATTAGCTTTGGTAGAAATAAAAGGATTAAAAATTAATATTAGTAATAATGAAAAAACAAGAATAAATTTAAGCATAGATTTTGAGTTTTATTTATTTTTAAACTGCCCTACAACTTGGATATAGTACTCTACAAGAATATAGTTTTGAAGATGCTAAATCACTGGAACAAGATTCATTTATTGTAGAATACATAGTCCAATAACCTGCAACTTTTTCCCCATTCGGTAGGTAACCACCAGGTATCCAACCTTCAATTGTACAAGTAAAACTAGGAGTTGATCCTGTGGCTATCAAATAATCATAGAAAATATTATCATCTTGGCTTATTTGAATATAATCTGGGGTAAAAAGGGTATCTTCTTGTTCTAAACCTAGATAATCACTAGATATATCATAGTCTGTTTCAATAAATGGTAGTGAATATGAATAATATTCCTGAGCTTTAGTTGTTACTCCAAAACTATTGATTCCAACTGTTATTGTTACTAATAATGTTACTAATAATGTTACGAATGTAAATATTTTTTTGAACATATGGTTTGTAAAAATTAAAATTAGGTTATTTTAGCGACAAAGAAACTGTGTTGGAGTGATAGTCGAACTGAAGTATATTAGCGTATTTCTTGAAGAAACCTTAACTAATCAAAGGTTCATCGCTATTTTCTAGCCAGAATATGGTTACATCAAAAAGTTTGTTGTTGATTTTTACTTTGTCTTTAGAGGTTTTTACAAGACCAAAAGAGTCAGCAAAATCTACTTGTACATACACAAAAATTTAACTTTTTGATATGCTTTGTATACTTCGGTTTTATTGGCTAAGTTTTTAACTAAACAGTTCGGCTTCAATATGGGTGATTTCTCCTGCGAGGTCGTACCGATATTCGGTGTCATTAAACTGGATTTTGAGACCTGCTACAATACTTTCGTCCACAGAATACACAAAAGGGTAGTTACCAAATTTGGCTACCAACTTAGATTCTAGTGTAGATTTTAGGTCTTCAGGAAACAATATCGCAGAAGTTATATTTATTTTATTTGTAATCATAGTTTTAATTTAGATTATTGGGTTTTGTTACTAGGTTTTTTACCTCCAATTTCAACTTGAGCGCCTTGTATCTCTACTCCATCCGCATTTTGTAAATTGACAAACACAGAATCACCTTGTTGCAATGTTCTTATTTGAGCATCATTAAGATTTGGCATAGAAATAGCTTCTGACAAGTCGGTATCTTTTGAGATATTATATCCAGCTACAAATGGTAGGTCAAGTATTTTGACTAAACCAATGATTTTTGAGTGTTGCTCTGTTGGAGTTTGTGAGTAGTAAATATTCTCTGAGGGTTCAAGTGTTTTGTTCTCAATTGCTTGAGGGTAGGTTACGATTGGACGATTAGAAGGTGTAAACCTAGGTAAAGCAGTGGCAGTTTCTGTTGATGCAAATCTTAGAACCTCTAATTGTTGTTGGTTTGTTTGTGTTGGTTGCACAAAGCCTTCTACGGCGATATTGATATGACCTATAACTCTTAGGGAGCCATCAGGTTGAATTTCTTTTACCTCCAAAGAATACACGCCACGACTTGTTAGTTCTCGCTCTAGTGTTCCAAGATCAGGACAAACAATTTTAAGTTTTTTTGAACCTAAAGCATTGTATAACCCTGAGACTTCACTAGTTATTTGAAAAGGTTCTACTGCGTCTCTCTTTGAATCTATAGAAGAGATTGCAGTTCTGTAATTTGCTAAGTCTTCTTCTGAATAATATTGATCTTGACGAGGAATATCTGCAGAGTTGGAAACACAAACACTCAAACCACATAGCATAAAACTTTCACCAAAGACTACTTGTTTTAACTCAGCTTCTGAAGGGTTAGATTGTAAATATTGACTATATAATTTTCTTTGGTCTTCACTGGCAGCATCAGGAAGTTTACCGTCGCAATTTGAAACAATTTCTGATAAAGCTGTCAACCTTTGATATAACTCAGATAAGCTTAATAATTCTTTCAAAATAGCATCGGTAGGAGTAGATTCATAACTTCCAGAACTATCCTCAATACCAAAGTATTTATTGTTTATCCTGCCGATTGACAAAATAACCATAAAACCTAAAGTTTGTTATTTACTATTCCTGCCAAGATTTCTTTTTGGGCATTTTCGGAGAGGGTGATGTTTGCGGTGGCTTTTTGGATTGCTTTGTGAACGATGGTCATAACCTCTTTTTCAGCTTGGGCGTTGGCTGTGGCGACGATTTTGTCAGCTTGAACATTGGCACCTGCAAGAATATCATGTTTGGAGTGTTCTGCATCGGCAATAACTTGTTTTTTGACAGGTTCTACACTGGATATAGCATCTTCAACAATTTGCCTAGCTTCTACTTTGGCTGTGTCAGTGATAGTTTTGGCTTGGTTGTCAATGTTGGCAAGTCGGCTTTCAATTTCTTCAGCTTCATCAAGAGCTTTGTCAATTCGGATTTCTCGCTCATCCAAAAGTTTACTTAGGGGTTTGAATAAAGCTTTGTCCAAAACAAGCATAGCAATGACAAAACAAAGCAAATAAAAAGCAATTTGAATTGGGTCAATACCAAGACCTTTATTGGCGGAATCTCCTGCGGCTTGAGTGATTAGAGTTTGGAAGATCATTTGGTTATATTTAGGATTTATGGTAGTTGTTACGGGTGAATATTTTGCGAATATTAATAAACATTGATTACTTTACAAAGTTGATGATAAAACCTACAACCAAGGCAAAGATAGCCAAAGATTCAGCAAAAGCCATAGCCAAGATCATACTTGATTGAATTTTTTCTTGAGCTTGAGGGTTTCGGGCGATACCTTGAACGGCACCAGATCCAATGAGACCAATAGCAATACCAGGTCCTGTTACACCGATACCAACTACAAGTGCAAATGCTAATTTGATCATATCTTGAGACATAGAAAAGGAAATATTTAAGAAATAAAAGTTATAAAAAGGTTATTTTGTTGTTCTTTGAGTGTTTTTAGCTGTGAGCTATTTCTGAAGTAGTGTTAGAATGATCATCGTGAGAACCGTGGGACTCAGTTGCCAATCTGATAAACACTGTCATTAAAGAGATGAGTACATAGCCTTGAATTAGAGCTACACCTGTTTCCATAAGGATTACAAGAGCAGGTAAAGGTACCCAAAATGGCACGGTAAGGTAGGAGATGACTATAAGCAAGACTTCTCCAGCGAAAATGTTTCCAAATAAACGAAAGCTGTAAGACAAAAGCCTAGCCCATTCTAAGAAAAATTCTAATATACCAATAGCTGAGCCAACTGCACCACCTTTGATGGTAAAAAACTTGCCAAGATACCCCCAACCAAGAGCCTTAAAACCAGCAATTTGCACAGTAAGAAAAGCTACAATAGCCAAGGCTATACAGGCGTTGAGGTCAGTGGTTGGAGCCCTAAAAAGGTGAGCTGATCCATATTTTATATCTAAAACACCAGGAATTAGACCAAACCAGCTACCAAAGACGATAAATAAAAACAGGGTGATAGACAGACCGAGATACTTTTTGGCTTGGTCGTTAGAGCCCAAATTGGATCCTGTTAAGTTTCTGATGTACAACAAAAACCCTTCCAAAAAATGTTGGAATTTTGAGATTTTGCGTCCATTAGTCAGAATTTGACCAGCGATAGTACCTCCAACACACATAAACACACAGACCACAATAGCCGAAAGCATAGCATTGGTTATTTCTATGTTTCCCAGCATCGGGACATTAAGTGTAGATATGGTTTCAGCTGCTACAGAGATATTTGGAGATGCCATATTAAATTTGTGGTAGTTTTGTTAGATTGGTATTATAGTTTTTTACTATACCATTTTATTATAAACTTTTTTTGTATTTTCGTCAATACCTGTTTTTTTTAACTATTGACAAGAGTATTTTTTTGTGAATAACTCTCACTCTTCCAAAAAAACTAATATTCAACCAAAACGATAAATCAAGTGTCGTAGAGGTGGTTTTATATCCACACAATTACAGTTTAAAATGCAGTTGAAGTGTATTTAGCTAAACTTACTTCAAACTGTACAATTATCAAAGCTAATTAT
>JAYWGE010000030.1:0-2949 GCA_043778455.1 bacterium | reverse complement strand
CACCCAAGATACTGGCGGAAATACAGTACCGTCTTTGAGGAGTTTTTGGGTAGGGGTGGATTCGTAATCGCCCTTGGCAATGGCGTTGGGGTCTTCTTGAATCAATTGGTTAAAATCAAAATTGCTGACATTGTCTTTTTGGTTATTTTTTTGGTAAATAGATTCAAAATTGGCCCACTGAATTGGAGTTTGTATCTTGTATTTTGGGTAACTAAGATAACTATATTTTAGTCCTTGTTCTGGTTTTTTGACAATACTTTCAAGGTTTACACGAGGTTTTTGGTCATTATCTGTACCTTTTATAAAGTCCTTATAAAGGTTTGATTTAGTAAATTGTTCGGTAATTTCTGTGCCGTTAGAATCATAGGCTTTAATTTTACCATCTTCAACTACTGAGGTATTGGCAAGGATTTTTTCTTTGGGTTTGACTTCTGTTTGTTTTATCTCTTGGTTTTCGTTACTTGGTTTATTTGCCAAAGCTATTGTTTTGCTATCTTGAATTTGACTTTGGATGTATTGGTTTTGCTTATTTTCTTTTGCCACTTTGCTTGCCAACAAACCTTCTGACACAATTTTGTAACCATTATCGGGCGGAACGATGTCTTTGGTGTTGTTATCACCAGCTATGAGAAGGGCAGGTAGCATCAAAATTACCACAATAGCATAGAAACGATACCTCAATTGCCACAGATTGGTCGTAAAACTTAATTTATGCCGAATGATTTTTTGAGGTGTTTTATCCTGTTGGTTGGGTATATGCCTTGCCATTTTTATGTTTATGTTTAGTTCTAGCTAATTTACTGTTAATTGAAAATAAATATTTAAACCTACAGTAATTTTCCCCGCCGTTGGCGGCATTTCCTTAATAAGGATGAAATTATTACCAAAATTATTTTGTGATACTTGAGGGGATCTTTCGCTTTGCTCAAGATGACAGCTCTTATAAACCTATTTTATGGAACGATAGACACATCCACTACGATATATTTTAATTTTTAACAAAAGATTTTAAGTAAGTTTTAATTGTTTACTAAGGGTATACCCAAACCTTTGTCAACATTCACAAACTTACACACAAAATTGCTTTGAAAGTAAGGATTTACTACTTAGTGAAAAGTAATCAGTGTAAGTTGAGTGGAGAACAAATATATTTTACCCAAGTCTAAAACAGCGAAGCTACATCAATTCCATTGCTAAGAACATCCGCAAAACCACTTGTAACCGTATATGCCAAAACTACAATTGCCAAACCAACAAAAATATTAATAATTGCCGTTAGGGGGTTTTTAACTTGACCAATGATGACCATTACACCCGTCCAAACAATCATAATAATAGCAATTGGCACTGCCAAATAAGTCAAAAATTTTGCAAAGGAAATTATAAATCTGGTCAAATCTTCTTTGCTAGTAAGGTTAAAGGTTCCGTCAAAAAGTGGACATTTGCCACCACAAATAGCTTGTTTGGAAGGTAGTTGAATCATAAAAAATAGAATTAGAGTTTTATATAAAATACTTTAGAAATAGTTTAATCAAGAATACCAAACTCGGCAAAGGCTTCCAAAGTACTGTTGTTGTCATTTGGGTTAGCTAGGCTAGTTTTGGTTGGGATAAATTGTTCACTGCATATGTTTTCTGACCAAATTGGAATAATAGATTTGTCTGCAATGTCGCCATAAACTGTGTTAGTTGGAAGGTTCAAATAAACAGAGTAAAAGTATTTTTGGAAAGGTTTTTGATTGGGTTTGTTGATGGTATTATTGAGAACATTACTTGCTTGAATAACTTGATTTTTACCTTGATTTCTATTTTTGTTTTCCTCTTGGTTTAAGTATACACTATTTTTTGTTTCTTGTCCAATAATGTCTATGTTGTCAGCGGTTTCCTTATCAAAATTAACATCAAAATTGGTATCAAAGTTACTAATCTTACTGGTGTTACTATCGTTATCAGCTACTGTTCTTACCATTGTGTCCAAGCTAAAGTTTTGACCTGTTTTGATAGTTAGATAGTCTAAGATTAACTTTTTGTTACTAGGGTTTTTGAGTTTTTCCACAAACATTGGTGAGTCCAGTGACAGCAAAAGTTGATTGTCTTGGATACTTTCCACTTTTATTTTTGACCAAAATATCTTTGACATCGCTGGAAATTTGGGTTGATCTTTGACACTAAGAATCAGTCTTTGAATAGTGTTTATATCAATATTTTTCTCAATAGTTGTTTCAACACTATTGCCAACATTAGCCTCAACACTTATCATAATGTCTGTATCACTCTTTTCTACGCTCTTTTCTATAACTTGGGTTTGTTTTGTTTCTTTTGTGATTTCAAAGGTTTCGTTATGGTTTGGTATGTGTTGGTGCTGAGTTAGATTTTGGGGTAGATTATTATTATTTGGATTACTCAAACTATTTAGAGTTTTTTTTTCTCGGAGTTTGACTTGCACCAAGGCTACACTGCTAACCACGGTATTAATTGGCAATCGTAAATCCAAAATTTCGGCTATGGGCAAGATGAGGCTATCAAAACGAGTGTCGCCCAAAAAACTATTTTCCAACAGAAACTCCAAAGCTTGTGCCAAAAAACTCTCACCGTCTATACCAAGTTGCTCTATTTTTTGAATTAATGGAACAATACCGGTATTATCAGCAGAAGCCAAAACACCACAAATTTGAATCAATATGTCAGTAGGTAAAAGACCTAAAAGTGCTGTAGTTTGCGTCAAATCATAACTTTCTAGCCCATAACTATAAAGGGTTTCCAACAAATTAATTGCATCTCTTTGACCACCGTTGGCTCGTTTAGCAATAATTTTGAGACTTGGAATATTGATACTCATACCCTCAGTGGTAGCAATAAAACTCAGCCTGTCCACTATATCTTGCTCGGTATGGCTGGTTAAAGTTAATTTGGTCAAACGACTTAGTACTGTTGGTAAAAGTTTTTCGGG
>JAYWGE010000029.1:0-8773 GCA_043778455.1 bacterium | reverse complement strand
GTTTTTTATAAAATACATAACATAAATAATAAACACAAATAAATTGTATTTTAAGCCATTATTTAAGTATTTTATACTATGTAATGTATTTTATACTTAACATAAAATAAAAAATACTCTATAATTATAAGGTAGGGAGATTAAAACAAACAATCCCAACTACAAATTTCACAGCTAATCTAAAACTTCAAATTTATTTTTTATTTATGTATAACTTAACCCAAAAACTACTTCAAGCTTATAATAACAACGATAACCTAACACTTTTTTATTTATTAAATTGTCCAGTGTGGAAAAGAAATAGATTCACACCCAATAAATTATTTAATTTATTACCAAAATCTATTCAAACCCAAATTGAAAATAATTGGTATTTTCAAAAAGATTGTTGTAATTACTAGCCCAAAAAAACCCAAAAAAACAATCTCGTGAACCAACACGAGACAAATAAATTATTACAAAGTTCCTATTTATATTATGAACCAAAATCAAAACCTTGTCAAAATTTTTGATTTCTTTACTTCTTATTGTTTTATGATTATTTGTATTATTGTTTTAGTTCCAGCCTTGTGTTGGTTTAATCAATTACAATATGATCAAATTAATAATAGTAAAGAAATATCAGCTATAGCAATTACAAACCAAAAATAAATTACTTTTTTATGTCTGAAACTACTCAAATCCAAAACCAAACTCAAGCTACTCAAGTTATGCTTGACAGGTACACAATAGCAAAATACTTGGTTACATCTGATTCTTTGCCCTCTTCGTTCAAAACCGCTGGGAATATACTTATGGCTATTCAAACAGGAGCGGAAATGGGTTTAGAACCAATGCAGTCTCTTAATGGCTTGTATTGTGTAAACAACAAACTAAGTGTTTGGGGGTCAACTCAAGTCTTTTTACTACGAAAACAAGGTTGGAGAATTAAAATTGGTACCCACACAATTGAAACTTGCACGGTAACTGTAAGCAAAGGCGATGAATCTTACGAATATACCAGCCAAAAAAATGATGTAATTAAAGGTAAAGCTTATGGAATTGCTCCTAAAGAAAAGCTATTCTATCACTGTATAAGCAGAATCCTTAAGTTCTATATCCCAGAAGTTATGGGTGGACAAAATATCTACAATGAATCAGAAATTGTAGATATATCAAGTGAAGTAACTCAAAACTCTCAAATAAATGAACCAAAGGCTAAAAAAGACGCCCTCCTAGAATTTATCCAAAATGAAGTCAAAGATTATGACAAACTAATGGAACTTGCCGATGATTTAGAAAACAATGACCAAAAAAAAGCCTTTGAGCTTAAAAAAGTTGAACTTCAACCAAAAACTGAACTAGCTATAGAAGTGGAAGTAGCTAAATTAAATGATGAAAATCCATTTTTAGAAATGTATAAATAATGTATTATGTTTGACGAAACCACACACAAGCCAAGTATTAATTTTGACAACTACAAATTCCGTCCTAGTTCACTTGATCATTTGATTACTAAATCCGAGATTTTATCCGAAACAGCCAAAAAAGTTCTTAACAAAATTTTTATCAAAGACCAATATGGAATTGACGAAGATGATTTGACAAGTTTGGCTGTCATGAAAGGAACAACCCAAGAAGACGATTCAATTGACCTCTATCGCAAATTTAGTGGTAACTGGTGCAAAAAATATGTAGGTGATAAAATACAAAATGACTGGATAATTGGTACTCCCGATTTAATTCTTAAAAACAAAATTGTAGACATCAAAACTAGCTATGACATATTTACTTTTACAGATATTACTGAAAAAGATGGTTTAAGTAGATACCAATGGCAAGTCCGAGCTTACTGTTGGCTTTTGAATAAACCAGCTGGAGAACTAGCTTTTTGCAACACCTCCCACAGTCCAGAATTTTTAGAGCGTGAGTTTAAAAAAAGAAGTTGGGGAATGGATGAAAAGCAACTTTTTGACCTAGAAAACTGGTTGCAAAAAAGATTTGTTTATGACGGGATCACTATCCAAAACCGTGTCAAAATATTTCAAGTCAACTTTAATCCAGTGTCAGATGTGCAACTACTCCAAAAACGGCTCACAATGTGCCGAGAATATCTTAATTCTTTAATATAAACCCACACTTTAGCTATTCGCAACGGATAGCCTATGCTTGAGCTTACAGAACTCAACATAAATATAAACAATTATAAACACAAATATGACCAATACAAAAATTCAGTGGGAACACTGCAAACCTAACCTTAAAAATTTTATTGTGAACTCACCTGACGGCAGGTGGTTTATCAAACAACTTGACAAAGGTGTTTACCAACTATATCAAGCACAAGATAACAATATAATTTATAAAACCTACACAGGTAAACTAAATGACTGTAGGTTCATCGCAGATAATACATATTTCTAATTTTTATGAATATCATAACAACCCTTACAGTAATCCTTATAGCTCTATGCTTTGGAGTAAACAAAATCTATAATCAGAAACCTCGTAAAACAGTCATTACCTACAATTCCGATGGTACCCGCTATCATCCATTTGACAAAATTAAGATATTTATTATCTATAGCCTAGTTAGTATCATAATTATCGGTTCACTATTCCCATCCCTATTTTTTGGTGGGCAAAATAGACTTGCCACAGCTGAAGGCAGGGCTTATGAATTAGCCCAACAATGCACAACAGCAGGAGATGACCTGCCAGAAATTAAAAATAAAATAAATTCTGATATGGCAAACGCCGTCAGAAAAGAATATAAGGCTGAAGCACAACTCAAGTGCGATGCTATTAAAAACCTAAAATAAAATAATCTATGTGTCTATTACCCTAACTGAAAACCAAACAAAACTTAAAAAAGAAATCGCAAAAATTATGTTTGATATTAAAAGTTATCAATCTGAACTTGAAGATACTCAAAGAGAACTTGATAGGATTATTCCATACGAAGATGGCTTGTATTACTATAACAAAAAAATAAAACTACAAGCAAAAATCACAAACGAAACTGAACAACTAGTAAGAGAACTTAATATTTTTATGAGCTTTTTCAGATTAGATTTAAATTAAAATTATAATTTATATGTCTATAACAAAATTTGAATATGAAATTTCTAATCGTCAAGTGTTAGAATTTATAATGTATTATGAGCAAAATAGGTTGGTTCTTGACACAGATTACCAACGATCAGTTGTTTGGTCTGTTGAAAAGCAAATAAAATACATTGAAGCAATTCTGCAAAATGTACCAACACCACCTATATTTTGGCATCGCTCTGACAATTTAGTGGAAATAGTAGATGGCAAACAAAGACTTACCTCAATTATTAACTTTTACAATAATAAATTTCCAGTTTTTGATAAGTTGTATTCTGAACTTGAAAATAAAAATGACTTTATTAATTGTACTATTCCATCAGCATCAATAACAAAACAAAAAAAAAGATGTATTAGAATTATACATTGCATTGAACACAGGTGGCACAGCCCACACAGAAGAGGAGATAGAAAAAGCAAAAAAGCTACTTAAACTTTATGAATAAAATTATAATCCTAGGCAGTGTCTGTTGTTTGGTTATCTGCTCTGTTGTAGCAAGTAGCCTTGACAACCACAAAACACGCATTGCTTATGCTGATATGATTACTATTCGGCAGACCAGTTCTGCTATGGTATCAGCACCAACTAAAGAAGTCTCGGTAGTTGAAACACCAAAAGATGAACCTGTTATAGTTAGGACTGGCAAAGTAGTTGACATACCCCAAAAATGGCAAAGTCATTATGATTATGTCAACGATCAAGTCAAAGACAATAAGTCAAAATTGTCAACAGCCGTTGCCAAATACAAAGAAATGACAACTCAATATTCTTTCTACAACTCATCAGACTGCCACCCTTACATCATCGGGGCTATCCACTATCGTGAGCATAACTTTGCTCTAGATAACGGCTGGAACGGTCAAGGAATGCTACAGAACACAGCCAATAAATATGGTAGTAATTCTATAGTTACCGATGCCACGGCACAAGTAGACCAAGCCTGTAAACATTTGCAAGGCAAAGCAAAAAATTTTTGCCAAGAATATGGCAGTGCTGATGATTTGAAATTTCTTGAGAACATAGAACTCATCGGTTGTGCCTTAGCTAGATACAACGGCTGTTCCAACAATCACTATAATCAATGTGGTTATACGGTCAATAAATTATCTAAAGAGCAAAGTAACTTCACAAAATGTAGTATTGACTATATCTGTTACCCAGTTGTGCAAGATACCCAGCTTGGAGGATTGACAATAATACTTGGATTAATGATCTCAAAGTAAGTAATCTCCCAAATTTGGGAGGTTTTTTTAATTTAAATAGCCCTTGGAGTCCGAAACCTCTAGGGGTTTATTTTTTACGCCTAGAAATAGGTGTTTTACTATCTTTTACAACATTTTATTTGACAGATTATAAAAATAAGTTTATAATTAAGGAGTAAACAATAAAATAGTTTTTGTATATCCTGGAAGAATACATAAACGAACAAATAATCTTTTGTAATTGGTACTTGACAAACTTTTGTCATTTGTGCTACAATTAAGATGCCACATAATGTGGGTAATTTGCTCTTTAATAGTCTTCCAGGATATTAGGGGGCATTTTATTTGTCTACATATTTTTACAGATAACAAAAAATACTCTTGTTAGAGTATCATTGGAACATTTTAGAAGGCGTTCAATTGATATTATAACACAGTTTTTTTATGTTGTCAAGTAAGCAACATACCTATGACTACAAATCAATTACAACCTAGCAACAGCAATAAGCCTAGTACCAATTTTGACGACCTATATCAGATTGTCAAATCTCTATCAGTACTTGACCAAGATGGTGAAGTCAATCTTACTCCAATAGCAAAAGCATTTAATAAAAGAATTGATAACTGGAAAAGAAATTATGCTGATATTTTACAAGAAATAGCGTTTACTCAAAATGAGGGAACGGAAAACAATACCGATAGTCAAAAAGTAGCGAATGCTATTTTAAGGCAAAAACAAGGTGGTAACGGTGAGCAAGGTACATTTACAAACAATCCAGATGTCTTTTTAGAATTTTTAAGATATTGTAATGTAAAACTAGCAGTCAAAATGACTAAAATAGTAAGTGAACTTTTTAGAACTGGCACCGTCTCACTCCAACTAGCCAAACCCCTCACGATCCAAGAACTCCTAGCACAGTCTCAAAACTGGTTAACTCAACTATCTCAAGAAAACACTCAGCTCAAAATAGACAATGTGCAAAAAGATGAGATCATCGTTGCAGTCAGCAACCAACTAGAAATAACTGCTAATAAAGCCAAGTTTGTTGACCAGACTTTTATCAATAATCAAAACCACCTCACAGCTATGAATATGTACGCTAAAAACATAGGCGCTAATATTACTGAGCTATACGCCCTACTAAGACAAAAGAAAGTTTGGTTTTACTCTCTTAACCAGCACCTCAAAAATGAAAATAATGTTAATGCTACATATATCAAAAATGGTTGTTTTAAGATAGAAAAAGTTTTAGGTCGTGACGGTCAAATCTACAACAAAATCTTTATTACAGCCAAAGGTTCTGTACTGGTCTATAAACTGTGGAACGATTACAAAGCAGATGTTCTCATTGGCACAGTAGATCAAATCAAATCTACCAAGCTCAAACCAGCAATTAAAGAGGTGCTAGATAGGACACCAGCCCTTAGGAACACTACAAGCTATGAAGACCTTGCTATTAGGTTAGGATTACAACCTGAGACTATGGCATATATCAAAAAAATGAAATAGAGTAAACCAAACTCAAAACTCTATTTATTTAAGGGGTTTTTGAGGGGTTATATGCCTTTTGCAATCAATTCTGTACCAAGTTCACTTGCTATCACATTCGTAGCATTTTGGCATGCTTGTATAGCCTTGTATATTATTTTTTGATCTATCTCTTGGCACATTTGTACTTGTACCATTTTTTTAAATTCTTGCCACTGTATAATTTTTTCAAACACACTTTGGTTAACTTTATATTCTTTATTGTTTACAAATAAAGTTTTAGTTTTTATAAACTGTGGAAATTCAATTAAGATATTATATTGTTTGTTTGGAGATTGGATTAATAGATCCTGAGTCCAGTCTAAAATTGAATACATTTAAGTTATTTTTTTAAATTTTCAATAAAAAGATTTTTTAATTTATCCCAAAAAATAGGATCGTTTATTACTTTTTTAAGCGTATTTTTAGAAACACTTATTTTTTGTTTCCTTAGTTCTTGCTCAAGCGTATTAAGAGAGATCATACTTTTAGTTTTTTTGGCTCGTTTTTTTGGTTCATTATTCATATTTTAAGTATGCTAGAATTTCCATTTTTTGTCAAGTTTTAAGATTATTTATTTTTTATTTATGTTTTTTGTAAATTCTATTTAATGCTTTGTTTAATAGCTTTTTAGCTAGTTTTGTTTTGTTATTTATGACTTGTTACTTGACAAAGAATAAAAAATATATTATAATTATAATATATCCAAAAACAAATCAAATTAAAAATATATTATATGTTTACATACAAACCAACTTAAATCCTAAAAATAGTTTCGCTTGACGAGGCTTCACCATACTTCTACGCACTTGAAGGTGCAATAGAAGATGAGGAGTTATTCTGTGTTGTATCCGTAACAGACACAAATTATATTCTTGCTGTTATGGGCAACACATATCCTAATGACGATGGGTTTAATACCCCCACTCAAATTACAATGACACTTCCTGTGGAGTTTGTCAATGCTAACTTTGAGCTAGTTTAGTAACTTGTGGCATTCTAGCAATAGATGTAAGTCCACTACCCCGCAAATCTTTGAGGGAATCTCAAAGGCTAATAATTGGTTGGAATACTAATGGGGAATATATCGTGCATACTAGATCATCGCACGACGAACTTACAGGATTCTAGTTGAATGATTGGCTGGGAATTACACAAAGCCTTACTGAACAATAAGTCATCAGACTATTGAAAGCAGGACAAAATCAGAAACCAAAAACTACTCGTTGTAATAATAATTTTAATTGGCGAAGCGTTCCGAGTAATCGGTGGAGCGATTCAAAAAGTTAGCTGATTAAAAATTATTGAAATGTTACCTAGACATTTTCTAGGAAAAACCCTCAAAAGTTTTGTAGTTATCACTAAGGTGGTAATTATCAAGATTTTAATCTTAAAAATTTTTATATGTCTATCTACCCAAACTACAAAGAATTAGCCTCAGCACTTTATGTGCTGAATAAACACGCTAAAACAAAGCGTGATGACAAAAACCACGCTAGGTATTGCGAGGGGGAGTGGTCTGGGTCTGATGCAGATGATGTTTCTGAAACATCTAGCGATGAATACCAAGCCCAATTGGACAAAATCTATAATCTTAAAAATAGGATTATGAATAAACTTATTGCCAATAAGTCTATGAAGCTTGTTGGATGGCACAAAAGCCACAATGGGTACTATGGCACTACATACTGGGTATTATACTCATTTTGTGGTATATCCTTCCACCATATTGGCGATAGTTCCATTGAGGGGAACTGCAAAAAGTTGTCCAAACTTGATTATAGTATTTCAGCAGATTGCGATACAAAAAAATCAAAAGGTTTGACTGTATGCCAAGCTATTAGAATTTTGAAAAGTTATGAACAACTTGACAAGAATATAGTTTTTGTAGTATAATTATAAGTGCTAAGATTATAAATAACATCAAATTTATTTTTGGTGGAAATAGTAAAATTATTATTGTAGTTTTATTATTTCTACTATTGTAGATAAAAATTAAAACATGAGACCCTATTGCAGGGTCGTTTTTTTATGACAAAAAATAACAAATTTGACAAAAAACAAACTATCTGTGTATAATTAGACTAGACTATTTAGAAATTAATTTATATTTTAAACCAAAAAAACATCTCTTAGACAAGAGACACAATTTATAATTAGAAAAGTAAGATATTCTAATTATGAGATATATTTGTGTAATTGTCAAGGGGTGTGGGTAACCACATTCTTTTTTATGCCTAATTTAAGCCAAAAACTACTCAAAACTGTAATTATAAAAATCTCACAAAAAATCAATAATTTAGAAAATCTCAACCGAACAGACAAAGAAGTCTTATCGCAAATTCAATTTTATGATAACTCCAAACATTGCCACGCCACTAATAATCGTTTAGCTGATGATTTGGGTATTTGTGTTCGCCAGATCCAGCGAATAATCAAAAAACTAGAATTACTTGGTTATCTTGTCCGAGAGTTGTGGGATGGATGTACCCGAATAATCAAAACAATAACCAAAG
Source organism: bacterium (assembly GCA_043778455.1). Classification (GTDB taxonomy): domain Bacteria; phylum Patescibacteriota; class JACMRA01; order JACMRA01; family JACMRA01; genus JAYTWQ01. The sequence continues at coordinate 436 of JAYWGE010000029.1, read as the reverse complement.
AAATTGGCAAAAAAGAACCTGCCCCAAAACCCCAAAAAACCAATGTCGGGGGGGATGACATTATGTCGCCCAATGTATATACACAAAGATATTATTACTACCAACAACAAAAAACTTACAGAGAAAGCCTCAAAAACCAAAAACCAAATTACCGATCTGTTGGTGAAAAGTATGAGGAAGTTTGGACAGACACAAACTTGCAAAGATTTGAATTACCCAAAAGATCTTTATCAGAATTTGGACAAAAAGTCTTAGACAGATTTTGCAAAAAACCACAAATAATCTAAATTTTATGAAAATCATCACAATAAACAACCAAAAAGGAGGAGTTGGAAAAACCAGTATTACCCAAAACCTAGCTTTTGGTATGTCCAAATTAGGGCTTAAAGTAGGTATTATTGATATTGACCAGCAGGGAGATTTGACCAATAGTTTT
>JAYWGE010000028.1:0-2996 GCA_043778455.1 bacterium | reverse complement strand
TTTACTACTTAATGAAAAGTAATTAATGCAAGTTGGAAGTGGTATTGATATAATAAACCCCACAAATCAATATTTTAGCCCAGCATTTTGATATCACCTTGGTGTTCGTTCATTTCTTTTTGCAGGTCAACAACAGTATCGGTTTCATCGACAATCTCGCCAACTAACTGCTCCAAAACATCTTCAAGGGTAACCAAACCACTTGTGCCACCATATTCATCTACAACCAAGGCGATATGCACTCTTTCTCTTTGAAAATGAATTAATAATTGGTCTACTTTGGTGGTTTCTTTGACGGCTACGATATTATGTAAGAGTTGTGGGTCGTTGGGTTTTATGTTTCCATTAGACTTGGCAAGTTCTTCCAAAACATCTCTGAGCAAGACAAAACCCTTGATGTCATCTGTATCTTCACCAAAAACAGGTAAACGGCTGTGCTCTACGGCATAAATTTCTTCTTTTTGCTCCAATATCGTCAAGTCGCAATCCAAGGTTTCCATCTGTACTCGTGGCGTCATTATGTCTTTTGCTGTTTTGTCATTCATTTTGAATACATTTTGGATGATTTCATGTTCATCTTTTTCGATATTTTTTGACTCCAACCCTAAATCTGTCATTGCAATCACTTCTTCCTCACTAGCAGTTTCAATATTGTTACTGTGCCCAATGAAAACAACAGATACTTTTTCAAGTAACCACAAAAATGGCTTAAACGCAAAGGCAATAGCTGAAATGATAGGCGCTGTAAACAAGGCAATTTGTAGGGCATATTTTTCTCCAGCGTTTTTGGGTATAGTTTCGGCAAATAAAACTGTGATTAATGTGTAAAATATCTCATAGTACTGAGAAAAAAACATTTCATAAATATTCGTACTACTATCTAGATTTGTTTTGAGTAACCCTCCCAAATACAACGCCCCTCCTATTCCAAATATGTTGGTCAAAATAACCAAGGTACCTATGGCAGTACCCATACTTTCTTTCAATTTCAAAAGTCTAATAGCTTGTTTGTTTCCTTGTTCTGCCAAAAGTTGGACTCTAATTTTGTTTACAGAAAATAAAGATGCCTCTGCACTGGTGCAAAAAGCAGAACAAACAATTAAAATTATTGATATGATAAGGATGGTGGACATTTAGGTTGGTTGAGATTTTTTCGAGTTTTTACTACACCAAAACAGACCCGCTGGGGATCAAGATAGATTTTGTATTTACAAAAAATTGATGTAGGTGAGCATAGCCCACCCGCTTACTTGGTTCGTCGCCTGACTGGTTAGAAATAATTTCTGACATACTGATAATAATTATGTGTTAATTTTGAGTTTTTGTCAAGGATATCTCAATAATTGTTACAAAAATTACTACAAAAATCGGGGACTGGAGTTATGATTTGAATTATATTTACTTTCATATTTTACATCAGATCTTGGTTCTAACTTGGGTTTTTGATGCTCTAGCAACCAGTCTCTAAACATATAAACTGCCTGATCTTGACCTAGTGCCAAAAACGAGGGATCTCGGTCTATAGAGACAAACCAGCATTCTAATTCTTGATGGGTGTTGTCGCGGTCGGTATATCTCCAGCGTTCGTTGATATTAATAGGATAGACGGGTTTGAGGATATAATATAGCTGAAGGTTGGAATACATATCCTTTGTGTTTTCAGACAAAATTAGTCCAAGGGGACAGACAATTCTAGTTTCTAAGCCTGTTTCTTCTTGCACTTCTCTGATGATAGTATCGGATGGGTTTTCGTATTTTTCAATTCTACCTCCAGGTAATTGGATACCTCGCGCTGGTCGGGATATTGATTTGAAGACTAAATAGTAGTCTTTACCTGAATATTTGACCCAAACAATTGCACCTGATCTAAAGATGTGTTTGAGATTAAACCTTTTGCAAAGTGTGGTTACAGGAGGTTCTCTTCGGGCGATATAATCGTTGATTTCGGACATATAGAAAAAAAGTTAAGCATAAATAAAAGTGTTTAAAAACTAGTGTAAATCTAGTGTGGTTATACAGTTTTAAGTATAGCTGTCTTTTAATCTAATGTCAAATGGGATGTTTTACTTTTCAATATTAACATTATATAGTCAAATACAACAGGAACTAGACAAATTACTTTTTAACAAACCGAACAAGTAAGCTTGTTTTCAAACTAATTCTGTGTCTAATTTGTCCTGTTTATTATGGGTTTAGCTATACCAATACTACTTCCAACTTGCACTAATCACTTTTTAATAAGTAGTAAACCCTTACTTTCAAAGCAATTTTGTATGCAAGTCTGTGAAAGTTGATATAGATGGGTATACAACAAAAAAACTCTCCCATTATGGGAGTTTGTGTCTGCTTAGTGCATCTTAACTATTAGCTTATCGTTCCAACTACTGTTCTACCATTGTCTGGTGTTTCACCAATTGTACTATAATTTGTACCTCGCTCTCCAAATTTAAAATTTGTTGGTATATTTCCTTCGACTGGGCGATATAGCCCAGAAACTTTACCTCCAATAATAATATAGGGTAAATCTGTCTTACCTGTTGCTATGGTTAATCCAAGACCTTCAGTTCCCGATGCAATTATTTGACTGCCCTTTGGTGCATATCCAGTAATTATTCCACCATCAATTATTCTGGTAGGTATAGCAACTAGCTCTACATTTGGTGAGCTTGGTATAAATTCACCGTCATAGCTCATACCACCTGCTGGTAAGCCTAATTGTTTTTCTATTTCTATCATTTTTTGTAGCATAGTTTTATTAGCTGTTGTAGTGGACATTTCCAAACTAGCCAAAGCATTAGTTAAACCTGTTCTATTTTCTGCAGTCATCAAGGTACCTATTATTTCTTTCATATCTATAGGCTCAGGTGATGAGATCATTTCCATGATTTGTTCTGAGCTTAGTTCTGAGGATGTGATAGCTTCGTTGGACATAGTTGGGGTGGATTTAGATTGTTTATACCGCTCTTCTAGTTCAGTTCTAGTTAAAGATCTTTGAA
>JAYWGE010000027.1:0-3008 GCA_043778455.1 bacterium | reverse complement strand
ATTGTTCGACCAGCTCTATTGACAGTCTCATTAAATACCCCAGGGTACGCAATCTGACCATCTTTCCAAGCCCCTAGTCCCTTACCAGCCTCGTCAAATGTAGCAGTTGTAAGTACAGTTCCATCGGGCTGCGCAAAAATATCACTTATTCCAGAAGGAGCAGCATTCCAGAGACGATTTTGCATATCTGTAGTATCTGAGCCACAAAAATTATTTCCAAGCCAAGTCTGTCCACTTTTGACACCATTTGGGTTAGTCATATTGTAAGTACTGTTTGACTGAACATGCCAAGGGCAAGGGTCAGGTTCTATTGTAGACGCAAAACCGTCTGTTGAAGCATTTACCTGTATACCTGTATTTATATTGGTAATGAAGCCACAAAGGTGAACTAATAGCAATAAGAGGGCAAAAATTTGTTAGACATTTGAATGTGTTTTATGTTTCTATAGTTGGGGTAGATGGACTAGGAAGAGTTAGATAGCCATATGTATAGTATACCCAATCCTTGTCAACATTCACAAACTTACACACAGAATTGTTTTGAAAGTAAGGATTTACTATTTAGTGAAAAGTAATTAGTGTAAGCTTAGGTGGGGAACAAGTATATACCCAAACATTATCAACTTTCAAAGCAATTTTGTGAAAGTTGATATGGGTTTGAGTATATTTAGATTCTAATCTCTACTTTTTTAAGTGTACTTTATGTTTTTGTTATGGTCAAATATTGTTATAATATTACAGTGTAGTTTCAAATATTAGATTTTCCGTGCCGTCGCTACCCACCTGTGGTTCAAAATAAACAGAATCCCGAATAGCGGTCCAACTGGCAGGTATCTCACGAATATAACCCCAAAAAGTAGTATCAAACCTTGTGTTTTGAGCAGGTTCAATATAACTAGTAAGTCCAACCCAATCGCATAAAAATTTGGCACGGCTGAGATGAAATTGCTGACTAATAATAATAACTCGGTTAACCTTAAAGTAATTTTTAACTCTGTAACAACTATCCATCGTCCTGCGACCACCAAAATCCTCCACTATTACACTGGCAGGAACACCGCTGTCTATAAGATAATTTTTCATAACCGTTGGCTCATTGTGGTACTCCTTGCTATTATCTCCACTGACGATAATGTATTTAATTTTTTTGGTATTAAAAAGCTCCAAACCCTTGTCAAGCCTTGATTTGAGAACTTGCGTTGGGTAATTATCAGCCCTAATTCCTGCTCCCAATATCATTACAACCTCTACACCTGATTCGGTTTTACTGTCTATAGAATATAATAAAATAGCCAAAAATGGCATCAAAAAAATCAATAGACTAACCATTAAACATTTCCAAATGTAGCCAAGTGGCAATAAATACCAAAAAATAACTATAAATAAAACCAAGACAAACAGTATACCAAAGATCATATTTTAAGCATACGCAACTTTTTGGTCTCTGTCAAAAAAATCCATTAAAAAGCACCCCTTGTTAGGAGTATTATTTATGTTATAGAAAACAGATTAGGCTACAACCTCGGTTGTTTCAACTATTGTTTCTTCAGCCTTAACTTCAACGGTTTCTTCGTTGTCTTTTTCAGAGATAGCTTTGACAGCTCGTCCAATACCAGCAGCTAGTTGGTTAATAGCTCCAGCAATCATACCGAAAGATTCATCTCGAGTAGGGATGTTAGAATATTTGATAGCTTCGGTAGCATCTACAAACTCTCCATTGATCAAAGCTCCAACAACAGTAAAGTTATTTTTGAAATCTGATTGGACTAGTTTGATGAAAGATTTTGGGACAACGACTTCGTTGGTATCTTTTTTGTTGATCAAATAAGCCATATAGGTTTGACCTGTGAGACCTGCAACAGATTTGTTGTTTACTTGCAAAAGTGAGTTTTTGATAATTTTAACTTTGAGACCAGCGTGGAAAGCTTTGGATCTTAGGTCAAAATTGACAACAGAATTAATTGATTTTTCTGCTCCTTTAGTGGTAACAAAAACGACGGATTTTTGGTCATTTACTTCTGAGTTTAGGAAATCTAATAGAGCTAATTTTTTACTTTTAGTGGTAGCCATAATGGTGATAAGGTGATTATAATATAAGTTTGAATGTAAATTGGATGGGGTTACTGCAGCTTAATAAGTATACCATAATTTTGTAGTTTTTGTCAAGCAAAAATTTATTTTTAATCACTCAAAACATACCGCATTACCTCCATAATATTTAAGTTCTTGGCAATAGCTAGGCTAATATAGTGACGGTATTGAGTCATTTCACCGACCACACATCCACCCAAAATTTGTCCGCTAGACTGCCTAAACCATAGTTTTATAAAGCCTTCTTGTTCAATTTTTTGAATTATTTCTATGTCTACATCAGGTTTGTAGATATTTTGCGTCTCCAATTCACTTAGTCCAAAGCAAAAGATAGGTTTACTGGTGTGAATGGCAAAATTGATTTGTCCGTTGTCAGCAAGTGAGTCGTTTCGCCCACCATCTGCTGTGTCCCACAAATTGGTTTTGTTGTTTTGCCTTGAGCTGTTTTGTCTGATATTTTGCCTGACTTTGAGTAAGAAATCACTAACTTTACCTAGTTTGTTGTGTGAAGTGGTTTTGTGGTTACAGTCTCCAAAAGCCCAAATATTGGACAAATTAGTCCTACCCCGAAAATCAGTTTGAATCCCAGTTTTGTCATACAAAATACCCATAGCTCCCAAGCCAAGACCCCGTTCTGTAAAGTTTTCAGCAACAGTTGTGTAAACAGAGTTAAAAACTCGCTTAAAAACATTGGTCTGATTGGCATCTTTATATTCCATAAAATCTATTGTTACTTCAGTGTTTGTTGTTTTGTTGGTAGGTTGAATATGTTCTATCTGAGTTTGAAAAAACACTTCAATTTGTTTACTCACAAAATATTTTTTGAGATATTCCAAACAATCTATCCCAAGCCTTGGGAAGCAATCACTCATAGTTTTATACTCCAAAATAGTTACCTTAATCCCCAAATTGGCATA
>JAYWGE010000026.1:0-8883 GCA_043778455.1 bacterium | reverse complement strand
ATATTTTCTTATGTTTCCAGAATTTAACAAGTCTTTTCAAAATATATATCAATCTGTAGCCATCACTTGGATTAGTTTTTGGATGGTTATTAATATCTTTAACTATGGTGCTAATTTGATTCAATTTGAAACAATGAGAAACTCCAAGTTTTTTAATATGGGTCAATGGTTTTTTCAATCATTTGGAGCTTTTATAGGCTTATTGTTAGGTTTGGTTATAATATTTCTGTTGGTTTCTATCAATGGGTCTATAAACAAAAGAAAGGCTGTTACAAGCAACGGAATTTTATTGGCAATTGGTGTAATCTATTTTCTGTTGCCAACTTTGACTGATGCTTTTGGTATGGCGTTATTTAATCCATCTGAGTTTACTTATAGAGTGCCTCAATTATTTATTTGGTTGTTACCCAGTATGACATTTGCAGTATTTCACATCCTAAATTTTATTAATACTAATAAATACCAATCAGAATACGAAATAAATCTCAAAAATCAATAGTTTTTATGAGCAAATCAATTAATAAATCTATTAAAATTACTTTAGTTTTTGCTGGATCTATAGTTTTAATTATCTCTCTTTGGTTACTAACTTCTTTATATTTGGCAGGTCAGTCCAAGTCTTTAGTTTTTCAAAATCAAGTTAGCTGGGCATCTGTCCCAAATTCTAACTCCCTAAATTATGATATTAATTGGCTCAAAACTGATGAAAAAAAATACTTTTCTGTGTGGGAGTTAAAAAATAGTAACACTGATGAATATCTAATTTATCTTCATGGGAATGCGGGTAGGTTATTGCATTTTTTTGAGCCATTGTCCACTAAGTTTAATGTAGTTTCTCCTGCTTATCTTGGCTATTCTGAGTCTGAAGGAAGTCCAAGTATGGAGACTAGTTTTGAAATCGCAGACAGGACTTACAAATGGTTGGTTGCTAAAGGTATTCCAGAGTCAAAGATTACTATTTTTGGTCATTCTCTTGGTGGTTCTGTCGCTTCGCATTTGGCTTCTACCACTCCACAGGCAAAACAATTAGTTTTGGTTAATACTTTTTCCAGCGTACAGTCTATGTGTATTAGGCAGTATGGAGCTTTGTGTGTATTTACAAGTGAGATATTTAACTCCCTAAATTACGCCAAGTCTTTTCAAATTCCTGTTAAACATTTTGCTTACAAAGGAGACACAACCGTTCCTTTTGAAGAGAACAAAGAGTTGTTTAAGGGCAATAGTTCCAAAAATAAACAGTTTTTTGAGATGGAAGGTTTTACTCATAGTTATCCTGATTTTCAAAAAATTCTTACCAATATCAATTGATCATTTAGAAATTAGAAACAATAAAGCTACTCCATTTAGGGGCTTATTTTTTAGTTCTAAATTATAGTTTTTACCATAGTTTTTACTTTGTAGCCCATTTTGAGACTACATCGGCGATAGGCTTGAGGAGATCGGTTTCTTGTACGGTTTCTTTTTGTTGCAAGATGGCAACTAGTCGCTCCAAGCCCATACCTGTGTCAATGTTTCTTTTTTGGAGTGGTGTGAGGTTGATTGGTTCGCTGTTTTGACCGTATTCACCCTCAAATTCCATAAAAACATGGTTCCAAATTTCTACTATTTGGTTTTCAATAAAATCTTCAATTTGACCCAAATCCATATTATCAAATTCTTTTTCAAAGTCTAATTTATTTTTATCCAATAAATAGTAAATCTCACTACATGGTCCACATGGTCCACGATATGGCAACCCCCACCAGTTGTCTTTTCCAGATTTTTTGGTGATTTTGTAAATATATTTTTGATCATCATTTTGATTGTTGTTTTGACTATTTTCTTCTAAAATTTTTGAGCTTGACTTAAAATCAAATTCTGTACCTACACTTGCCGTTATTCCAAGCTTGGCAAAACAGTCTGACCAAATACTAATTGCCTCCTCATCGGCAGGAACAACACCATTGCCTTTGTAGACAGTTACAAACAATCGGTTGGGATCTAAGCCCAGTCCTGTTTCTTTATTGGTTAAAAACTCAAACCCCCATTCAATAGATTCTTTTTTGAAATACTCACCCAGCGACCAGCTACCAAGCATCTCAAAAAATGACAAATGCCTATTGTCGCCTACTTCCTCAATATCTTTGGTTCTTAGACATTTTTGACTGTCGGCTAGTCTAACACCAGCAGGGTGAGTTTCGCCCATCAGGTACGGCACAAGCGGATACATTCCTGAGTTAACAAAAAGTAGGGTAGGGTCTTCTTTGGGAACTAGCGAGGCGGAAGGTAAAATGTGGTGGGATTTGGACTGGTAAAAGTCTAAGAATTTTTGGCGAATTTGTTGAGAGGTGAACATATAATAAAGCTAAAAGGTTTTAGTTTTCTACGGAAAGTGTTTCAATAAAATGCTATTAAAAGACCAAAATATTAAGTTATATTAATTATGGTTAAAAATCCCAAATTTGTCAAATATATCAGATTTTTGCTAGAATTTTTGGTTAAATATTTTCAGTTTACTTGACAAAAAATAGTAAATGTGGTTTAATTAATAAGTTGACTTGTAATAATAATTTAATTAATATTCTAAACATTAAGTATTGCGGGTGTATAGCTCAGTTGGTTAGAGCACTTCACTGATAATGAAGAGGTCACTGGTTCGAGTCCAGTTATACCCACCACATTATATCATAATAAATCTTCACAGTCTCTAACTTCCATATTGTTGGAGGCTATTTTTTTGTTTTAAATTTTGCTTTTTTATGATATTATACCCAATCCTTTGTCAACATTCACAAACTTGCACACAGATTAGCTTTGAAAGTAAGTTATTTACTCACTTAGTAAAAAGGTAATAGTGAAAGTTGGGTGGGGAACAAGTATATTAGAATTTTGTTTACAGATTCATAAAGTGCTTCAAATAAACTACTACCATCAACTTCGTTGCCACCTCCTAAATAGGATGAGCATAACCCGGTTACTTCGTAACAACCCCTTAATAAAGAGGCAAATTTAGTTGTAATATTAAAATTATAAAAACATATGTTTCTGAGATATAAGCCTTGCCAAGAATAGTTTTTTTATTTATGCTTTTAATATGTCTACTAATACCCCTACGATCATTTTGATGTGTCCACCTACTTATTTTGATATTGATTATTCTATAAATCCTTGGATGGATGTTGAGTATAAGGTTGACCACAAAAAAGCCCAAGACCAGTGGCAAAATCTGTATGAGACTATAAACAAAATTCTCTTGGTTAAAGGTGGTAAAATCCAGCTTATGGAACCTGTAAAAGGTAGTCCTGATCTTGTGTTTATTGACGCTGGGCTCACCTATGGTTTTGAGGATAAAAAAATATTTATTCCATCCAATTTTATGCATCTAGAAAGACAGGCTGAGGCTGATATTTTTGCAGATTGGTTTGCTGACAATGGTTACGAGCTGGTTTGGTTGGATGAAGATTACAAATTTGAAGGGCATGGAGATACGCTTTGGGCTGGTAATTCCAAGCTTTTTTGTGGCTATGGTTTTAGATCACAGGAGGCTTCGTTTGAGCAGATCTATGAGACACTAGTTAATAAATTGGAGTATGTTAATTTTGAGATGATTCCACTGGAGTTAGTTGATAGTAGGTTTTATCATTTGGATACTTGCTTTTGCCCTATTAGTGAAACAGTTGTCTTGTGTTTTGAAGATGCCTTAAGCCCAAAATCACTAGATCTATTAAAAACTAAAATGGAAATTATAGCTGTGTCTGAAGCTGACGCTCTCAAATTTGCTTGTAACTCTTTGGTGATTGACAAAAACATAATTATTCCTACTGGAGCAATTCAAACCAACGACAAATTGGAAAAACTGGGTTACACTGTACACCAAGTGGATGTGAGCGAATTTATGAAATCAGGTGGAGCTTGTAAATGTATGAGTATGCAGATATAATTATTACTTGACAAAAAGTGGTTTTTTTAGTCATAATATAGAGTATGCAAGATGTAAATTATAACGACCCAAAATACTTATACGATCAGACTTTTGTTCCCAATCCTCATGAATATATAACTATCCGTGGAGCCAGAGAGCATAATTTAAAAAATGTTTCTATTGTAATTCCCAAGAACAAATTAATTGTTTTTTCTGGTCTGTCAGGATCGGGTAAGTCTTCGCTTGTCTTTGACACTATCTATGCCGAAGGACAACGACGATATGTAGAGTCTCTTTCTAGTTATGCGAGACAGTTTCTTGGTCTGAAGGAAAAACCTGATGTAGACTCTATTGATGGGTTGTCCCCTGCTATTTCTATTGACCAAAAATCAACTTCCAATAACCCAAGGTCTACTGTCGGAACGACTACCGAAATCTATGATTATCTAAGGCTTTTGTATGCCAAGGCTGGTATTCAATATTGTCCCGAATGCAGCGCGATGATTGCGGGAGAGAGTATTACCAAGATTGTGGATCGGATTTTGCAATTACAACGAGATAGCCGAATCATTATTCTGTCGCCTATTATTACTGACCAAAAAGGTTGGCATAAACAACAAATTATGGAAATCAAAAAAAATGGTTTTCGTAGAGTTAGAATTGATAAAAAAATAATGCTCATTGATGAAGCAGAAAAAATAGAGCTAAACAAACAAGAACGGCACACTATAGAAATTGTGGTAGATAGGCTCAATGTGGAAGAAGACAACAAACAAAGGTTGGTAGAATCCGTGGAAGTTGCCATCAAACACGGTAAGGACAAAATGACTGTTCTTAATATACTTGAAGATGGTTCGGAGAAAATTTTTCATTACAACAAAAATAAAGCCTGTCCCAACGGACACGGTACTCCTGGAGAAATTGAGCCACGAGCTTTCTCATTTAACTCTCCACACGGAGCTTGTCCACGGTGTACTGGTCTTGGTGTGGTTACCCAAATTGATGTTAACCTTGTGGTTCCCTCCCAAAATTTATCCATTATTGAAGGTTGTATTCGTCCTTTATCTCAATTATCACTTTCGGGCGGTTGGTTGACCAAAATGTTTGAATCTATAGCTGATAAGATGAATTTTAAGCTCAGTACCCAGTGGCAGTATCTGACTAAAGAACAACAAGATACAGTTTTATATGGCTTACCGAGTGTCAATTTTGAAGGTGTAATCAAAAACCTAGAACGGCGATACAAGGAAACCACCAGTGATTCGGCTAGGCGAGATATTGAAAGTTATATGACCAAACAACCTTGCCCTGAGTGTAACGGCTCTAGGCTCAAAAAAGACTCTTTGGCGGTGATGGTCTCAGGTAAAAACATTGCTACTATTTCCAATATGGCTATTGGTGATGTCTTGCCTTGGTTCCAAAATCTGTATGATCCAAAAACTACCACTTTGGATTACAAAGACTATGAAGTTGCCAAAATGATTTTGAAGGAAATCTCTAATCGGCTCAAGTTTTTGTTGGATGTTGGTTTGGATTATTTGACTCTCAATCGCTCTGCGGATACATTGTCGGGTGGAGAAGCTCAGCGAATTAGACTTGCTACCCAAATTGGTTCGGGACTAACAGGGGTTTTGTATATCTTGGATGAACCGTCTATTGGTTTGCACCAGCGAGATAATGTTAAACTCCTTGAAACCCTCAAGTACCTAAGAGACCTTGGTAATACGGTTATTGTGGTAGAACACGATGAAGACACTATCCGAATGGCAGATTTTTTGGTAGATGTTGGGCCTATGGCTGGTAAAAATGGTGGAAATATTGTGGCAATTGGTACTCCTGCTGAAGTTATGGCAAATGACAACTCACCAACAGGAAGATTTTTAGCACACAAAGACGAGATCCCCATTCCCAAAAAACGCCGAAAAGTAGTTATGAATGCCAAAGAAACCGATGAGCAAAAATACATAGAAATCATCAACGCCAACGAAAATAACCTTGTGGACACAACAATAAAAATACCATTGCGGCGATTTGTGGCGGTTACAGGTGTTTCTGGCTCGGGTAAAAGTACGGTTATCAATGATATTTTGAGTAATTATTTGATGAATTATTTTTATGATAGTCGGCTTACTTGTGGGGCGTTTGAAACCATTGAAGGACTCAAAAACATTGACAAACCTATTATCATTGACCAAAGTCCAATTGGAAGAACTCCAAGGTCAAACCCTGCTACTTATACAGGCTTGTTTACACCTATTCGTGAATTATTTTCGGAGATGCCTGAGTCCAAAGCTCGTGGTTATTCGCAAGGTCGGTTTTCGTTTAATGTTCCAGGGGGTCGGTGTGAAACTTGCCAAGGCGACGGTATAATCAAGGTAGAAATGAACTTTTTACCAGATGTGTATGTCACTTGTGAGGATTGCCGAGGCAACAGATACAACCGAGAAACATTAGAAATTATTTATCGCGAAAAAACCATATCGGATATTTTGAATATGAGTGTAGAAGAGGCTGCTGAGTTCTTTACATCTCACAAATTAATCAAACGAAAACTGGACACACTTTTACAAGTTGGTTTGGGTTATATTACTCTTGGTCAAAGTGCAACTACACTGTCGGGAGGAGAAGCTCAAAGAATCAAGCTGGCTACAGAATTGTCTAAAATTGGAACTGGTAACACATTTTATATTTTAGATGAACCAACTACTGGTCTACACCCACTGGATATTAAATTATTGCTAGATGTTCTTCACAAGTTAGTAGACAAAGGTAATACCGTGCTAGTAATTGAGCATAATCTTGATGTAATCAAAACTGCAGATTGGGTGATTGATCTTGGGCCTGAAGGTGGCAACAAAGGAGGTAAAGTAATTGCTACAGGGACACCCGAACAAGTTGCCAAAACTAAAGGTAGCTACACAGGTCAGTTTTTGGTAGATATTTTGAAGGCTTAGAAAACATAATTTCTAACTTAGCTTCTTTTTAAATAAAACCCTCACTCAGCCTTTCCTAATGAAGAGGAGTAACAAACCACCACCGTCAACTTCGTTGCTACCTCCTAAATGAGAAGGAACTATAAATCAATTTTCTTCCTGTTTAAAATAAATAATATAAATATTGACAAGTTTATAGGAAATGTCGTCTTGAGCAAAGCGAAAGATCCCTTCAAGGTTTATACAAATAAGAAATTCTTCCCTATTTAAAATATAAATAAAACATAAAAATATATGAACTTATTTACACAAAAAAAACTGCTAATTCTTGCCCAAATTTTACTGGAAATAGTGGCTATAAGTGGCTATATTATTGGAATTATACCTTATAAGTTTTGGCAATTTGGATTTTTGACTGTGATGTCTTTGGGGGTTATTGTGATTATTTGCAATCAGTTAACGATTACTGAAAAACTAAAATCCACTCTGAACCTTGGAATGAGCGCTTTGGCTTTTGTACCAATTTTGGGTTGGTTGGCTATCATTTATGGAATAAAACTTTCTTTTGAACATATCGCCGAGCTTGTTGACCAATTAAAAAACAAGACAACACCAACTACCAAAACCAAAGTCGCTACCTCTAAAAACACTTTTCAATCAGATATAATTGATGTGGAAGTAATCTAAAAAATCTAAAAGTCTTACCTTAAAAACTAATTTTATGAACAAACTAAACCTCAAACACCGATATTTTACAGTTAGGCACGGACAAAGCAAAAACAATGTCTCTCGCACCGCTGTTGGTGACACAATCAATGGTATCAAATCAGAATACGGCTTGACCGAAATAGGACACAAACAAGCTCAACTATCAGGTCAACTTTTTGCACTTCAAAACCCCAAAGCTAAAGTGGTCATTTATTCTTCACCATTTGCACGGACACTAGAAACTGCCCAAGAAATCAACAAAAACCTACCTTTTCCTACTGAAAATATTATTGTGGACGAGCGACTTAAAGAAACTGCTTTTGGTACATTGGAGTTGCAACCAACCGACATAACTAGCCCCAAACAAGACCAAGTTTTTGCCCGAGAAGTAGACAATATTTGGAATATAGAAACTCCTGATTTAATCCTTAAACGGTTGGTTAGTCTGATCAACGAAATTGAAGCAAGTGATTTGCCTAGTGATACTTTAGTTTTTTTGGTAACTCACGGTGGTTGTGTAGAAATTCTCAATGGTTATTTTATCAATTTACCTGACATTTTTTTATTCCAAATCCACACAGCCGATGCCAGAAATGCCGAAATCCGAGGGTTGAATTAATAAAAACACCCTCACCCAACCTCTCCCAAGAGAGAGGAGTAAAACTAAAATAATATATAAAATATATAATCTAAATCTATGTCTTCTAATACATTTGGCAAACTTTTTTGCATTACTACTTTTGGTGAATCCCACGGCAAAGGTGTTGGCGTTATTGTGGATGGTTGTCCTGCTGGTTTGGAGCTGTCCGAAGCTGATATTCAGCCAGATTTGTCCCGCAGACGACCTGGGCAAAGTACTATCACTACCCCAAGAGATGAAAAAGACACAGTCCAGATTTTGTCAGGAGTTTTTGAGGGTAAGACCACAGGCGCTCCAATTATGATGATGGTTTGGAATGAAGATCAAAAATCACAAGATTACAATCACCTTAAGGAATTATTGCGACCCAGTCATGCTGATTTTACTTACAACCAAAAATACGGTAACCGTGATCCTCGTGGTGGTGGGCGATCTAGTGCTAGAATTATGATTGGTCGGGTGGCAGCTGGATCTATTGCCAAAAAATTCTTAGCTCAAAAATTTGATATGGAGTTCTTGGCGTATACTGAGCAAGTTGGTCATATCAAAATGACAGATTATAGCAATATTTCTAGTCAAACAATTGAGTCTAATATCGTGCGTTGTCCCGATGAGCTTGTTGCCAAAGAGATGATTAGTTTGATTGAGACTATCAGGGATGAGCATGATTCTATTGGTGGTGTCATTGGTGGGCTGATTAA
>JAYWGE010000025.1:0-3054 GCA_043778455.1 bacterium | reverse complement strand
TAAAACCTCCATCCCACATTCCTTCTGAGCCATCGTCTCTAGTTGCTAACAAAAAAGAGTCTGGAGATAGAAAACCAATATCAGTAGCTTCCAAGCTTAGATAACTAGTTTCTCGTAAATTTGTAAAGTTTTCAAAATTTTGCAGTTGAGTAGCAAATAAATCATCAGTTTGGTTAAGTTGAGATGTTTCCAATTCTTCGTCAAAAATACCATCCAAACCTTGGGCTTGAGAGTTAGTGCAAAATAAACTGGAAACTCCAATACAAAGAATTAAAATTAGAGTTGTTAGTTTTTTTAATTTAAACATTGGATAATTAAATGTAAGCGTATTTTTAGAAGATTTTAAAAACCTACAAATCGGTATTTTCTGGACTAATTGCTTCACATTTACCTGTCTCAGTGTCAAGAACTGTACTGACACCACAAGATGAGGTGTCTCTGGTTTTTGATTCACCACAGTAACTATAAACGATTTGTAGCAAATTAAATATTGCTTCAGAGCCATCATCTGAACAAGCTGTTGGATTGTCAATGGTAGAATTTGGGACTAATTCACACTCATTTTTACTGTTTAGAATAGACTCTTCTACACAAACTGGAGCTGGTCTAGTTATGATTTTTGGATAAGATACACAGATAAGTTCTAATTTATTTATCTTGGAGCCAAGGTTAATTCCATAGCTTTGTAGGTCGTCATAAACAGTTGGGGTATTGCAATAATCGTCAGCTATTTTATTGGCATCAGTGACACTTTCTACAAAATTATTTTCCTCTCCAAAAACAATAATTTGGGAAAAGATTGTCTTATTATCTTTTTTATCTACAACCTCAACATAAGCTTGAGGAATGAAAACTTGGCTATTTTGAGTAGCTTTGGAAGTAACACTAACAATAGTGGAAGTAACTGTACAAATAAGTAAAATTGCAACGAAGAAAGGTTTAAACATATATTTGGTAAAATTAAAATTAAAATTGGGTATAAAACATTAAATTGCTAATCAGTCTGAACTATACCACACTTTTTTAAGACTGTCAAGTTTGACAATAAACCATTTTGGAGCTAACCTTAAAATATATGCCAAATCCAACTGTAGAGCCAAAAACAGAATTAAATTTAGATTTAAACACAGGCCAAAAACTCAAATTAACCACCAAAACAATAGCACCAATGAATGGCGATGGTATTAATTTTGTGCTGTATGAAAAAGAAGAAAAGAAAATAACAGAATTACAAGAAAATAATCAAGAAATTGAAGAAATTGAAGAAATTGAAAGTCTCAGTTTTCCAAGCAAAGACAATAAATATCTGGACAACCAACCCATTAATATTGACCAAGAAACTATCGCCATAATCAGCTCCAAATCCAAAATTCACACCGAATCTAGTACGACCAACTATTCTGCAAATGCAATATCAAAAATAAACCAAACTAAAGCACAAACTAGATCAATTGGACAAAAACTAGGCAAAAACCTCAATCAAAAGTATAGCACAGGCATCAAAAGATTTGCAACTTTTCTCAATTACCCGCTCAATGGTTTTGGTCGCAAAGTATCACTTTGGATTGGGATATTGCTATTAGTACTAGTGATTTTTAGTGGTATATTTATGCTGTTTTTAGGAGATATGTGGGCAAACTCACCTAGTCTTGAGCAGTTTATGAAACGACCTATTGAGTCCAGTGTGGTGTATGCCCGAGATGGTAAGACCAAAATCTATGAATATTACAAAGAGGAACGACGCGAACTAATTTCTATTAACAAAATTCCAAAAGTGATGCAACTGGCAGTCATTGCCCTTGAAGATGAAAATTTTTATCGTAATGAACAAGGTATTCCCTGGAAAAACATAGTGGGAGCAATGCAAAAATGTGTCAGTAGTGGCGGTGAAAGTTGTCGTGGTGGATCGGGCTTGGCTCAGCAACTGGTCAAGGTTATGACCAAAAACCAAGAGGTGAGTACCACCCGAAAAATCCGCGAGCTAATCTCGGCAATTAAGCTAAACCAAGACAGTAACCATACGGATATTTTGGAAGCCTATCTCAATTGGGTTTCTTTTGGACGCAATAGCTATGGAGTAGAACAAGCCAGTAAAAGTTTTTTTGGCAAGTCTATTTCCCAAAAAGATTCTCGTGGTGAATACACGCTCACCCCTGCTGAAGCCTGTTTTTTGGCAAGTTTTATTCAAAGTCCTGGTCTTTATCCTACAGGAATTGGTAAACCCGGCACCGATGCATATAAAAATCTGGTTATTCGTAAAAATCTGTGCCTTGACAAACTAGCCAATCTTGATTTACCTGTGGACAACAACGGCACACTGACCAAATACATTAATTCTGTAGAAAATCTCAAAAAATGGCAAAATATGAATACTGATTTGGTTGATTACCAAGACGCCGAAGTTGAGCGTCAAAAAAATAAAGTAGTGTTTATAAAGCCCAGAACTGATGATCCTTTTCCACATTTTCGAGCCTATATTACTGAAGAACTAATAAAGATATATGGTGAACAAATGGTCTACAACGGCGGACTCAAAATCATCACAACCCTAGATCCCAACCTTCAAACCAAAGCCCAAGATATAGTCAAAAATGCTGAAACCAAGCTCAATTATGTTGGGGCAAACAACGCAGGAGGGCTAATTTTGGACGGAGTTACAGGTGAAATTATGGCAATGGTTGGCTCTATAGATTACAACCGAGATGATATTGATGGTCAAGTAAATATGACTACCACTCCTCGCCAACCTGGATCCAGTATCAAGCCTTTTGTGTATGCCAACGCTTGGGCAAATGGCTATAATCCAAGCACAGTTTTGATTGACAGAGCCGAAAGCTGGGATGGTTTCTCGCCCAAAAACTTTTCCAAACGGTTCAACGGGTCTGTGTCTATGCGGTATGCCCTCCAAAATTCACTCAACATTCCTGCGGTCAAAGCTTTGTGGCTAGGGGGTGAAGATACCACGGCAACTAGTGGTTACAGTCTCAATCCTGAGGCGTTAATTGAGCAAAAAATGAATCGTTTTTTTAATTTTACCGAAAAACTAGGTGTCAA
>JAYWGE010000024.1:0-3077 GCA_043778455.1 bacterium | reverse complement strand
ATAATTTTGGAAGTAATATGGGGATGAGCATTTGGAGTGTGTATGAAAGTGATTGGCATATTGAAAATAATTCACCAGTTTGTAATAATAATTATTGTAAAAACAACTATAACGCAGTAGGTCATAGTTTTATAGAATTGTGGAATAACTATGGTACTCACAATACTTTTAGCAGGTGGGATAGTGCAAATTATGATTATACTTGTAGTAATTATAGTAATGGAAAAGTAAATGATATTTGCGACAAAGATGCTATTACAGTGGACAAAGAACTAGATAATTCAAACAGATTAAGTGATAGTAAATATTCCAAATTTAAAAAGAATGTAACACAATTAGATAAAACTACATGGGACTACATTGTTTTTGGTAGTGGTTTTAGGAATAATTATTATAACGGTGGTCAGGTTGATATAGGTGGAAGTGGAACATATCAGACAGTTTGCAACAATGTTGGTTATTGCTATGATGGTTCAGTTTCTATGTCCAGAAATATTAACTATAATGCTTATTATGGAATCTACAATGGCTTAAATGCTTTTAATCTAAGTAATGTTTGTTCAGGTTATACAATCAAACTATGGAATGCGTATAGATCAAGTTATAATAATTTTTACAATAGGAATAATCAAAGTTATAACTCTTATTCAACACCTCAAGACTTATACAATGCTTTATGGTAAGACTTATGAATCATAACAGCTTTAAAAGAATAATTGGGATGGGTTTGCTTTTATCAATATTAATTCTAATAGTTGCAAATATATGTCTTTTTATTCCTTCTGTAGGCTCATTGTTTTTATCATCTAGTGTAATATTATCTCTTATACCAACTATTTTTATTTTATCTTTTTTCTATTTATTGATATTTGGGTTATTAGATTTTAACAAAAATTATTTTTCTGTTTTGCCATTTTTATCTAGCATTTTATTTTTAATAGCTTCTGTTTGTTATATATTTTTTACATCTAATCAAAATTTAGGTTTAAATGGTATAGGCACACTGGTTGCAACTTGTACAATAAATTTATTTGTTTTATTAATTTGTGTTATAATCATAAATGTTCTACCAAACAAACCAAAACCCTAATCAAATAAAAACTACCCACTTTTGTGGGTAAAATCTAAAACATAACTTTTTTATGATTGAAAATATTATCTTTGGTTCTTATGTCTATATTTTATACATATTTGCTTTTATCTACATTACGCTATCTATAAACAAACTAGTAAAAATTAAATTTCAACTAAAAACATATTTACACAAAATATACTTTATTAATTTTATTGTATTTGCTTTATTGATTTTATTTATTATTACTACGACTATTTTTCAATTTAATAAGTTATACACACCAAGAAATATTTTTTATGAGACATTATTCCCAATTTTCATTTTATTACAAGGTTTATATTTATCTTATCCCGCTATGTTATTCCATATAATTTATCAGAAATGGGCTTATGAAAAATTAACATAACCAAATAAAAACTACCCGCTTCGGCGGGTAAATATAACAAAATATAACTTTTATGATATGGAAATATACGCTATGGAAATCAAAAACTTTTTATCAAAATATTGGTTGTTTATAGCTTTTACAATTAACGCAAGTTTAGATTATTTGCATATTCCAATGTTTTTATTATTTGGTAAATTTTATCAAGTTATAACATTAGGTTTGCAACCATTAGTATTTATTGTAAGTTTAATCTTGTTTCCTTATCTAAAAAGTAATTTTAAGAAATGGCAAAAAACTATCATAATTATAGCTATTATTTTAACTTCTTTCTTTGTTAAAAGTCAAGCAAATATACCATCTAATATCTCTAAATGTGCTGATGGCAAAATAGAAATTCAAGTAATTACATTTACAGGTGCAGGTTATCGCTACTATCTTGGAGAGGATCAAATTAGTTCAAAAAAATAACTGGTCAGTTATGGGCTGGGTTAAAGATGACTGTGGTGTTCTTAGGTAGCCTAAGTATAAGTATATCTGGTGATAATTTTTCTCAAAATTGAATAATCAATCAAAAATCACCCACTTCGGCGGGTAAAACTAAATCTAAATACTATGAAAATACAAATAATTATTTTTGACATTCTTACCAATGGTATAAAAAATAAAATTGATAACAGAACAGTCAATTATGGTTAACAAAGATTCCTTAAATTCAAATTAGCGTTTATATGATTAGCGTTGATTTTATACTTGTTCCCCACCCAACTTGCACTATTGCCTTTTTACCAAGTCAGTAAACAACTTACTTTTAAAGCTAATTTGCGTGCAAGTTTATGAATATTGACAAAGGGTTGGGTATAATTAGAAAAAAGCTGAGGGAAACCTAGTATTTCTTGACTAAAAAATCAATAATAGCTACAATTAAAATATGTTAAACAACTCTTTTTCTACACAATCTTTTTCTCATAACAGTTTTTTTAGACGAGCTAACTTACTAGCCAAAGCGCTGTTTTATGGTGCAGATTGGGGCTGGAATCCTACCCATACCACTTCGGCAATCACTGCTGCAGAGTGCTTTATAAATCAAAAAAATACTTTTCCAAATATAGAATCAAAATTGGCTAAAGACCCTGAGGCTAGTAAAATTTTTACTTCAGTTGAATTTGTTGAAGATATGTCCAAAAGTTGGAATTTGGATGAATTATTGCAAAAATACCCTGTAGGAACACTTGGTAATGAGTATGTTTTGTTTATGAAAAATTTAGGTTTTGAGCCACTAACGATGAATTTTAGCACCAATATACCCGTAACTATAAGAAATATAATTGGTCTTGGTATTCGTAACCATGATATTATTCACCTTTTGTTAGGTTTATACGAAGTCAAAAGAGATAAAAATAATAACACCAAATATAATATTACTGACTATCACGAATGGGTGTTTTTGAGGTGGACAGAAGGGCAGGTACACGATAAATCCGAAAAACTGATTATCTCTTTTTTGTTGTTTCCCAGTATGGTTAAGGCGTTTTGTAGTTTTAGATTGTCAGAATACAAACAGGCAATGGCGCAAGGTCAATTGTTGGCATCTAGTTCTAAAGATCTCAATTTGAT
>JAYWGE010000023.1:0-3088 GCA_043778455.1 bacterium | reverse complement strand
TCCAAATGTCATTCTGAACTAGTTTCAAAATCTAAAAGGTATTTTTTTAGTTAATTTTATTTTTAAAATATTAAATCTAGTTTATACTTCCATTCAGGGTTTTAGATCCTGAAACAAGTTCAGGATGACAGTTTGGGGATGGAATGATAGTGAGTTTTAGAGTTTCGCTATTTGGGTTTAATAAGGGACAAATTCATAATAAAATCGTAAAGCGAGAGAGGGTTATGTGTTTAAATTGGCAACTTTAAATTAGCAATTTTTATGACTATTCACAATCAAATAATTGGCAAAAATGGTGAACAGCAAGCCACCAATCACTATGTGGCAGAAGGTTATGAAATCATTGCTCAAAATTGGAATTATTACCTCGGTGACAAAATTGGGGAAATAGACCTCATTGTCAAAAAAGACAATATCTTAGTTTTTGTGGAAGTTAAAACCCGAACTAACGACAAACTTGGGGATCCCGCCCTCCAAATAACCAAGAAAAAACTGATTTGTATCTATAAATCTTATCAAGGTTTTATCAAGAAACACCCTGAGTTTAGGCAACTATTTGTTCGAATGGATCTTGTGGCAATCACAGGCGCTGAGCTTATGGTCTACAAAAACTGTTATTCTTTTGAGGGAATTATGCGGTAAATTAATTATTTAAGTTATAGCTAAACCCAGTTTAAAATAGACAATACAAATATTGACTAAGTTTATATAAATTTATAGTAACTGTCATCTTGAGCAAAGCGAAAGATCTCCTCAAGTATAATAATAATTAGCTTTGATAATTGTACAGTTTGGAGTGGGTTTAGCTATAACTTGGAATATTAATTTTTCGCGAAAAATAGTCTACTTAAAAACAATACCGATACCAAAACTAATAATGGCACAAATAATGGTAACAGTGCAATACCTAGAAACAATTTGGGGTCTAGTCCAGCCAATGGCTTCTAGGTGATGGTGCAAAGGGGCTGCTAGCAGAACTTTTCGGTGCAAGAATTTTTTGGATAACAACTGAACAATATTACTCAAAGCTGTCAAAATAGGCATTATTGCTACTATTGGCAACAAATAAACCTCATCAATTAGAATGGCAACTGCTCCCAAAGTCAAAACTAACGCTAACGAACCTGTGTCGCCCATAAAAAACTTGGCAGGAGCGATGTTGTACCACAAGTAGGCGCACAAAGACCCAGTGATAACCATCATAAAAGTGGCAATATCATAGTAACTTTTGGCAAAAGCAAGACCAGCAAAGCAAAGGTAAATTGGTATGAAAACCCCTGCAAAAAGACCGTCCAAGCCATCCATAACCGAGGTGCCAAAAAGACCAACCAAAACCACAAAAGTAATTGGAATAATAAGCCAAGGTAAACTGATACCCAACGGTAAAGCGTTAAAATCAAAGCGATAATTGAGAAAACTAAGGCTAGTGATACCAACTCTAAAATAGAACCACAACCCAATAAAAAAGCTTAAAATTGCTACTAAGATTATTCTTTGTCTGAGTTTTAGACCACCAGCAAAATAGTTTCCACCTGTTTCAAGAGTAGATAACGCATCGTCAATCAAGCCAAAAACTGCTCCAAAAAACAATGTTGCCAAGGGAATGAAAGTCTGCTTTCGGGAAATAAAATTCATAAATTGAGTTAATTTACTATCAGGGTCAATCTTGAGTACCATCCAAAAAAACAGCCCAAAGATGATTGTAGTTACCCAAATTAAAATTCCACCACCGCGGGGTATTAATCTGGTTTTTTCATTTTCTTCATAAAATTTTTTGGTAACAACTAACTCTTCGCCACTTGTGGACATTGTTCTGGCTTTTTTTTTCCAAAATTTGAGCCAAATTAGTAGTTTGATCAAATGTGGTCCCCACCAAATTCCAATAAGAAAAGAGAGAGAGAAATAGGTAAAAATTTTGGCAAATTGCAGGATAATAATACTTTCAGACACAAGGTTAAATGGGTTTTTAGGTTTTTGAATATTTTAAATACAATATTTTGAATCTATATTTAATTCTTAAATCACAGCTAGTCAACAACTTTAATTACACCTCAAAAAAACATCTTTGTCAAATTATTGACTTTCAATTCAAATCTAATCAGGTTTTTACTTGACAAATATCCAAATCTAAAGCATAATACAAATATATGAATGTATGTAATTACCAATATGTTTCCCTCAATATTAAGTTTAGAGAGCTGTGTAAACACCTCCAAGAAAACTTTAAAACCAATATTTACAAAGAGGTCATTCATATAATAGAAGGAGACAGTGATGTTTTTATTTTTGAATATGGGGCTGTGGTCTTTTGGAATGCGGGTTATGACATTGAGCAATCTTTTTTGGATTTAATTAAAAATTATTCTGAAAATCAGGTGGACGAGAGAATCCGCGAAACTTTGCAATACATCGAAGACCAAAACGAGACTGTTCGGATTCAAGATGAGGTTTTGCATCTCAAAAGCCACGATTCCTATATGGAAAAATTAGCTTGTAGTTTTGTATTGGCTCAGTCTATTAATCTGTACTATTTTGAATCAAGTGTAGCCAAATTAATCCAAAAAACCAAATATATTCCTAAAGAAATGAAGGAAAATGGCAAAATTAGTATGAGTGGTAAAAATATTTCTAAGCTAATTGGTGAGATATTAATTGAAAAACACTCTATCAATTTACATTTTAACCTACTAGAAAAACCTGACTTTTTTTGGGAATATCCCGAGTTTGAAAAAACTTATATGAGCTTGTCCAGATATCTTGAAATAGAAAATAGTACTGAGGTAATTAACAAAAAACTCCAAGTTCTTCACGAATTGGTTGATGTGTTGTCCAACGAACAAAAACACAGGCACGGCTCTTTTTTGGAGTGGATAGTCATTTATCTCATCGTAATTGAGGTTATAATATCTTTACTCGGTATATTTGGTATTATTAATCACTAATTTTAGTTAAATTCCACTCTTTTTAGCCTGAGTAAGTAAACTTAAACTATCCTATAAATAACTCAAAAAGTAACAACCTAAACATTTACTATACACT
Source organism: bacterium (assembly GCA_043778455.1). Taxonomy (GTDB): domain Bacteria; phylum Patescibacteriota; class JACMRA01; order JACMRA01; family JACMRA01; genus JAYTWQ01. Next base: position 49 of record JAYWGE010000023.1, on the reverse strand, counting down.
CCAAATATGTCATTGAGAATTTATTTCAGAATCTAAAAAGTTATTATTT
>JAYWGE010000022.1:0-3130 GCA_043778455.1 bacterium | reverse complement strand
TGTCTGGGCTGGTTAGTTTTTGAGTTAGTTCTTGTTGCTCAGCTTTGAGACTATATTGGTCTACAGTGGAGATAATTTGCTTGACAAACTGGGTGTATTCTAACAATTCTTTTTGGGTAAACATATTTTAATTATGCTTAATATTTCTCAGTTTGTCAATAGACATATTTCCTAATAAGCCACACTTATCAATAATATAATCACTAAGTTTACTCCTTAATAGACTCAAATAGCGAAACTTAAATCATCCTACAAATAAGCCAAAAAGTAAGAATCTAAACATTATTTAAATATTTATACTATACACTCCAAATATATCATTCTGAACTTATTTGCAGAATCTAAAAAGTTATTAGACATCTTTCCAAATAAAAATAACTTCCAAGCTAAAAAACTAAACAGCAAAATAATTAATTCTACCTTATTAAGGGAGTACCAAACTTATTGGGGGAGGGTTGCTTGTATACCAATGCCACTTCCAACTTGCGCTAATTATTTTTCATTAAGCAGTAAATCCTTTCGTTCAAAGCAATTCTGTGTGCCAGTTTGTGAATGTTGATAATGTTTGGGTATAACTCCCACTATGCAATAACCCCGTTACTTCGTAACAACCCCTTAATAAGGGGGCAAACTTAGCGATAATATTTATTAATATAGGTATTTTATTAGGAAAGATGTCTATATTGATAAACTTGCATAAATAAAAAATATATGATATAATTACTATATGAACATAAACACAAACAACCTCACAGAATCACAATTTAATGAACTAAACCAACTCACAGACGAATACACCCAAGCGATGTTGCTGAGCAATCAAATACAAGGTAAAACCGTAGTTTTCTATGGTGGAGCTATGCTTGGAGAAGATACTCAAACTTACAAAGGAATTCAAAAACTTGCCACTATTTTTGCTCAAAATGGCTGGGGAGCGATCACTGGCGGTGGGCCAGGTGTTATGTCAGCAGGTCTACTAGGAGCCAAAGAAGGTAAAAGCTCTGCTGTTGGTTTTCGGATCAACATAAGGGGAGAAAAACCCAAAGTTAAAGGCGACATAGATGGTCTTTTTGAGCATTTTCCACCTAGGAAATACGCCTTGAGATCAGGTGATGTGTATATTTATTGTCCAGGCTCAGTAGGTACCTTAGATGAACTAATGGAAAATCTTGATCTAATGAAAACTGGCAAAATGCCTATAAAACCAGTATACTTATATAACTCTAATTATTGGTCAGGCTTAGTGTCTTGGATTCAAACTACAATTATTACTGATTGGAAGCTAGGCTCCGAGTCTTTACTAGATTTGTTTAAAGTAGTAGACGACGCCCAAGAAATTATAGACGATATATTTTAGATAAAAGCTTTGTTTACTGAGTTGTTTTACTTAAACATTGCCACCTGACCACTGCGACCAAATTCTAGGACAGTACCAAGTGAATTGACTTCTATCAAAAACTTGTCAATTTTGGCAGTAGTACCAGATATTTGAGCGATGAAATACTCTGAGTTTGAAAAAGTTACAATTCCAACATATTTCTCAATTATTTCAATAGATTCAGTAATTTTGATGTGCTTACTAATTTTGACAAGGCAAATTTCTCTCATTACAGCTAGATCTATATCCGTAAAGGCAACAGATATAACTTCAGGAAGAGCCTCAAGGTTGCTTAAAAGCAAATTAATTCTGGTGTGGTCTAGATCAGAAACCGTAATTGTAATTCTTTTTTGGTTAGGTTTTTCAGAATCAGAAGCTGTAATAGTCTCAAGGTTGTACATTTTGGTGCGAAGAATAGCACAAATATTTTCTAAGACACCTGTTTGGTTGATAGCAAAAAGAATGATGGTAGTGTAATTTTTGGTGGTAGATATGGTGGACATAAATAGATTAGGTTTAGAGGATTAAATTTAGATTAACTTTTTTAAAATTAGATTTCTTTTGCATTTTTCTTTTCAATAGCCATTTTGTAGCCACCGATATCAGAATAAAGCCATTTTTTAATTCTTGCTACAGTGGTTGTAGACATACTGGTTTGGTCTATTATGACAGAATAATGATCATTGTTATTTAGCATTTGGGCTACCATCCAGCGATTGGAAAACTCTTTTATCTCCTTGGCGGTGAGCAAGTCTTGAAAAAATTTGTGCAGCTCTTTTCCATCTTTCATAGACAAAATAGTGTCATATAAATCTTTTGTGTCATCAGTCAATTTAGTTGGTTTAATTATGTTTTTGGAAGTTGTTTTAATGGGCATAAATTAAGCTTTGGGTTTATTTATCACTGGTTGATTGTTACTTTAATTATGGAAAATATTTGGGATATTGTCAAATCTTAGTTTTGTAGTCGCTTTTGTAGTTTTTTATACCCAATCTCTTGTCAACATTTACAAACTTGCGCATAAAATTGCTTTGAACGAAAGTTATTTACTCGCTCATAGCTAACCCTACTTAAAACTATACAGTTATCAAGTCTCATTACTATGGTATTTTGAGCGGATCTTTCGTTTTACTTAACCTGACTTTCACAACCATTTAAATTTTGTACCCCCATCAACGAAACCTCAAAACTCACTGTCATCCTGAACTTGTTTCAGGATCTAAAGCCCAGATAGAAACTTTATTAGACATCTTTCCAAATAAAATACCTATATCAATAAATATCATGGCTCTTGACTAGGAAACTAAGTTTGCCCATTATTAAGGGTCAGAATCTTTGCTATAAAGCTAAATTATATCCCTCCTATTTAGGAGGTGGCAACGAAGTTGACCGTGGTAGTTTAGTTGAAGTTACACTAACCCTACCCCAACAAGTTGGGTACTCCCTTAATAAGGAAGAATTAATTATTGTGCTATTTATTTTTTTAAATTGGAAGTTATTTTTATTTGGAAAGATTCTTTTATTTAGAGCATAAAAAATTCCCCTGTTAAGGGGGTACATAGACTTAGCTCATGGCTTCTACCTCTTGGGCAGTTTTGTAGATTACCTCGGGCTTACTAACCTCTAGTTCAAAACCTTCTCGTCGCATAGTTTCAATCAATACAGAAAGATGCAATTCTCCTCGTCCAGAAACAATAAATTTATCTGCAGAACTCTCATGGTCTTCTACTCGTAGAGCAATGTTAGTCTCAA
>JAYWGE010000021.1:0-3141 GCA_043778455.1 bacterium | reverse complement strand
ATAACCCCGTTATTTCGTAACAGCCCCTTAATAAGGGGTAAACTAAGTGATAATATTTATTGATAGATGTTGTTTTAATATTTGTTGAGATTTGAACTTTTGGCAAAAGATTTGAAGTAAGCTTTGGTTTTCTGTGAAATGTAATTTGCTTGTAATTGACAAGAAACAGCATTTTAGTGTATACTTAAAATATAAACAAACTTAAAACTCTAGTATAAAATATAAAAACTTCTTAATAACAATAACCTCATTATAACATTCTTATGGACTTAGATTTTGTACAATCGCAAATTAACTATATTTTTAACCAACCAAGTTTACTCAAGGTTGCACTGACTCACAAATCCTATTTGTCATATCGTGGACGCGAAAAAACCGCCAAAGAACACAATGAACGACTAGAATTTTTGGGCGACGCTGTGTTAGAACTCATTGTAACCGAACATTTGTTTACGCAATACTCTCACAATGAAGGCTATATGACAAGTCTTCGGGCATCTCTAGTCAATTACAAAATAATAGGTGAAGTTGGCTATGAACTCGGTCTTGATCAGCATATTTTTATGTCAGCGGGAGAAAAAGCAGAGCTAGGCACTGCTAGATTGACCATTGTGGCTGATGCAGTTGAGTCTGTTCTTGGAGCAATTTATATTGATGGAGACTATAACTCAGCCAAGGAATTTGTGAATAAATTTATCTTGACCAAATTACCCAATATATTAGAAGCCAAAACCTTTAGGGAGCCAAAGACAGAACTACAAGAAATCACCCAAAAATTGTTTAAAACCACTCCAAGATACGAGGTTGTTTCTGCTGAAGGTAAGGACAATAACAAGACCTTTTTAATTGCTTTGTATATCTTAGAGCAAAAATATGCCGAAGCCACAGGCAAAAGTAAACAAGAAGCTGAGACTAATTGTGCCATAACCACACTAAATCTACTCAAAAACCCTATTTAATAAAAGTTTAACAAAAATTAAAAATGTCTGAAACCATTAAACTAACCAAAGTCTTAACGACCAACAAACGAGTCAATTTTGACTATGAAGTTTTACAAAAATTTACTGCAGGTTTGTGTTTATCTGGGGCAATGGTCAAGCAAATTAGGGCTAATCGCACCAACATTCAAGGTAAATTTATAGTTAGTCAAAATAGTCGATTGGAAATATTGGGTATGGGTAACGACAAAATCACTGAAAACATCCCACTTCTTCTCAATCAAAAAGAACTCAAAAAAGTAACAGGACAACTGACCGAAAAGGGTGTAACTTGTATAGTTCTCAATCTCAAAGCTGTTGGTCGGTGGCTCAAAGCTGACATTGGGCTAGTGAAAGGTAAAAAAAACTATGATAAACGAGAAGACATCAAAAAACGAGATATGGATCGTCAAGAGCAAAAGGGTATATTGTAAACTAAATAGCCCAATAAATTAATTCTCTCTTATTAGTTACTGTATTTTCAACTAAACTACCACCGCCAACTTTGTTGCCACCTCCTAAATAGGAGGAATTATAACCCTGTTGCGTTGCAACATCCTCTTAATAATAGGCAAACTTAGTGAGAGATACCTATTCTGAAGGAGATATTTTGACACTAAAAGTTTGACTAAAATATAAAATTTATTGTATAATTAAAATATGTCCAAAAGTAAAAATGTAAACAATCTCAAAGCTCTCAAAAATAGAGTTAGTAACCCAGCAAACACTCAAACAAATATTCCAAAAATTGTATTAGAAAAAGATAAAACATCAACAGAACTACCAATTAAATCAGCTATTGAAAAATCGCCAACTTCAAATTTAGCCGACCTTGAACTCAAAATTGAAGAGGTGACCAAACAGTTAGAAAGCCTAAAAATCCAGCACCAATCTGAGCAAAACAGTTCAAAAGACTGGCAAAACAAAGCTTTTAGGTATGCTTCTGATCTTGATAATATCCGTAAACAGCACGAACTAGATTCTGCTCAAACCAAAAAAAATACCAAAAAATATGTAACCAAACCTTTGATGGAGTTTTTGAACAACCAATATCTTGCCATCAGTTTTATCAAAGACATCCAAGATGAAAAAGCTCAAAAATCTATGGCAACCGTTAGCACAGGTTTTGAGAAACTAATCATTGAGTTTAAGCTTCAAAACATTGAAATAATCGTACCACAAATTGGTGTAGAATTCGACGCTAATGTTATGCAATCTCTTACTCCGCCTAGCGACGATCAACATACCATCAAGCACATAGTTAGTCTTGGTCTAAAAATAGATGGTCAACTTATTCAGCCCGTAATGGTAGTTTTGTAAGGTGTATAGATTTTTATGCCTCTGCTCTTCATTCATCCACGGCGAGGATTATATCAACTTACTTGTTGTCAAGATTGTGGCTACAAATTTGGCTGTGATAATTGTGATTGTAACTTGACTACTTATCGCTCGGGTAGTAATTTCCTTCAGCTTTTGTGTCATCAATGCCAAAGTAATTATAATTATCCAAATATTTGTCCGATGTGTAAGGGTAATAATATTAGCTCTAATTATGGTGGGGTGAACGAGTTAGTGGAGATTTTGAGTAAAGACTATAGTAAAGAAGTCATCAAAGTGGACGGTAAAAACAAGTTGGAATACACAATGGATACGATTTATGTTTCTACCCGAATCTTTGATCCATCCATAGAATACAACCGTTTTGAAAAAATTATTTTTGTGAGAGCTGAAAACCTCATTGCTAGTGCCGATTATTTGGTGGAAGAAGATATGTACAAATCTTTGGCTGAGTTGTTCTTGCAAATAGATGATAAAACTGAGGTTATTATGGATACCAACAATCCAGAACTTGGGTTTTTTCAAGAGATTATAAAGCTAGATCACAATCACATGGAATACAAAAATGGAATAAGTAATCCACTGTCTTGGTATCAAGATTTTATAGCCTTAGAATCTATCAAGAGGCAAAAGTTCATATTTCCACCTTTTTACAATTTGGTTCTGATAACCACCCAAGAAAAAAACAAAGACAAATCTCTCCAAAAAATCAATGCGGTGAAGCAATATCTATTTGGCTACAAAAACTCACTACCCAATTTGACTATTTCCAGCCCATATCCTGCCAAGTTTCTCAGACGAAAGGGTATGTTTTCTCACCATTTGC
>JAYWGE010000020.1:0-3160 GCA_043778455.1 bacterium | reverse complement strand
TTTAGATTAGTTTTAATTGTTGATCTACAATCAGTTTATCAGTTGACCTATTGATTAGTTTGATTGTCTTATCTTTATTTTTCCATTTTCCTTCTTCTTTTCTTTCCTTGAAAGTTTTTTTGACAGTGTGTTTTTCCATTTCTAATTCAAGGTTTTTAAGCTCAGTATCACTATTTTGCAATCTAGTTTTGGCAAGTTCTGTATATTCAGGAGAAATGTCTATTCCGATGTACTTTTTACCCAATAATTTTGCAGCCAAGCAAGTGGTTCCACTGCCTGAATATGGGTCTAAAACCAAGCCATCTTTGTCATCCAATATTGAGCTAATACATCTTAAGGGTAAAGCAAGTGGAAAAGGTGCTGGGTGTGGATTTTTACCTTCAGGAGTAAACCGCCAAATAGAAGTCATCAAAGCATGTTTGGAAAGTAACTCTGTGCCAATTTTATTTTTACCATCCAGTGGTTTGTACAACCAATAAATTCTTTCATCCACTTGCCAAAATCTCCAACCTCGTATATTTGCTGCAATGGTTCTATCCCAAATAATTTCTTGCCTAATGACCCAATTAGTTTTTAATAGCCAAGACATCGGGTGTATCATTTCGCCTTTTTCCCACCTTGTTTTGTGATTATAAAAAAAACTACCACCTGCCTTCATAATCCTAAAAACCTCATTTAAAACATTTATTTGATTTTCTTGATAGTCATTTTCATCCAGTTTGTCGTTGGCTACATCATATTTTACATTTTTTACAAGCCATCCTTTCTTGTTTTCTTGTTTGTTATAAGGTGGGGAAGTTACAGCTATATCAACTAAATCATCAGGCAATTTTTGCAACTCGGTAAGGACATCTCCGACTATAAATTTATTCATATTTTGACATTAATATCTTATAAAAATTTCGGTCAAAGTATTGCTCATAATCTTTGATCTCTTCTTTGTTTAATAAAAAGACAAATTTGGTTTGCTGATCTAAGATAAAGTTTTTGTAGTCAAATCTACAACTTCTCAAATACTTACCCGCCTCTCTGCCATTTGGAAAGGCTTTTTGTAATTGTATTTCAAAATTAATTGTAAAGTTTTCACAACAAAAAGGAAATTCAATGATATAAATTAATTTACCATCAACAAAGCCACTTACAAGCAAGGAGGGGTTTTCTAGTTTATCTTTTTCAAACCTAGCCCAAGTATAATCTGTATAATTACCACCGCCATTGAGTTTTCTTTTAGTTTTTTTGTCTGGATTATGAAAATCAGCAGTGCTTATGTTTTTGGGTTTTGCTTCACAATACAACGGTTTACCAGCGGTTATAGAGGATTGTTTGAATCCATTAAATCCAATTTTGCCTTCACTATGGTTATAGCCTGAAATTACCACGGTCAAATATTCTCGTATCGTAGAAGAATTTTTATCGTTGATATACATTGTCAATAAATCTGTAAATAGAGATATTACAGTGTCTTTGGAAGAATCTAATAACCTACTTGTAAAATCTATGTGTTTTTGTGTGCTATAAATTTTTAGTACATTTGATAATTCTTGATTCATAGCTGGATTATTTTTAATAATTTTTTAATTACTTATTTTTGTTTGTTAAGTCTAATTATAATCTAATTATACCAAAAAACTGGTTTATTGTCAAGATTTTTAGCTGAACTCCAGAGGATTTTCTGTTTCATTTACATTTTCATCCAGAGCTTCATCAACTCGTTGTTTGTCCAACAACATTACGGTTTGCTCCACACCAACTAGATTTTGACCTGCTTTATCATAGTTTTGTTGGGCTTGTTTGATTTTGTCTCCCAAAAGTCTAAATTGATCCTGAAAAGAAGCTACATTTTTTTTGATATTGTCCAAACCTTGCATAATCGCCTTAGCATTTTCATTGATATATTTGTTATCTTGGTAGTTTTTGGCACCACTAATTACAGGAAAAATAGTTACTGGCGACACAGGAGTTACTCGAAGCTTTTGCAATTCAGAGACAATCTCCAGGTTTTCTACCACCGTAACATACATTCCATCGCTGGGCAAATACATAAATAAATAATCAAGCTCTAGGTTTTTGCCATATTTAGTAGCAATATCTTGGGCCATAGTTTTGACAGCCTTATAAAAATCTCTCAAAGCAGTAGTTTTGTTATTCGCGCTAGCCTCCAGATAATCTTGATATTTAGTAGCAGGAAACTTGCTGTCTATACCAATTTTTTGGGTGTCAATATAGATTACAAAATCAATTTTATCCTGTGAATAAGACATTTTAACCTGCTTTACCCAAGTACTAGGATGTAGACTTTGAGTCAAGAGACTTTCTAAGTACCGTTCTCCAAAATCTCCAAAAGCCTTGGAGCTAGTCCGTGCAAAAACATTGTTTAGCTTGTCAATACTGGTAGTAGAACTGATCATTTGGGACGCCATTTGTTGCAATTGACCTACATTTTTGGTTACATCTTCAAAGGATTTTTGGTGTTGAGCAAAAGATTGATCTAGCCTATTTTGGACTTGAAGGTTGATTTGATCCAGTTTGTCTTGATTAGCTTTTTGGAGGTTGGCAAAATTTTGATTGTTGAGACTAGCAAGATCCATTATAGCTTTGCTGAGGCTATTTTGGATGCTGGTTTGTAGGTTTATTAGCGAGTCTTTTTGGGCGGACTGAGTCTCAATAATGGAGATATTTTGGCTATTTTTGATACTCTCAAAACTCAAATCTACACTATTTTTGATATCCCGAATCTGAGCAGATTGTAGCTCTCCTACCATCGCAACTTTATCAGAAACCCTATCCCCTACCCTATCTGTAATATTTTCTTTGAGGCTATTTTCTAGCTCTTCTTTTTGAGATTTTAGCTCTAAGACCAAGTTTTGCACCAAGTTATTTTTGATGATTTTTCCAAAAGTATAACCAAAATATAGCGCACATGCTATAAGTAAAAGAAGTAAAAGAATAATGATTAGTTGCATAAATAACTATTTGGTTGTAGGAAATGATTGTAGGGAAAATTCTCTCTTTTAGGAGAGGTTGTATGATATTCTGTTATTCCCACTCAATCGTTGCAGGTGGTTTGGAGCTAATGTCATAAACTATTCTGTTGATTCCTCGCACTTCGTTGATCAATCTATTGCTGACTTTTGCCAAAAACTCATATGGCAACCTAGCC
>JAYWGE010000019.1:0-3198 GCA_043778455.1 bacterium | reverse complement strand
TAAACCAATTGGTTTTGCGTAAGATTCAAATTAGGATTCTATTGCCAATTATCTGTTCTGTTGTTGCCATTTTTGTGTCCTACATAAACCTCAATGTCAGCTTTGTAATTTTATTTGCTCCTGTGGTTTTTAACACTATCCCAGGTAGTCTTGGTTTTATTGATGAGTAGGTTTTTTGAGTTTTTTTAAGATCAAGAGAATAACTTCAACCGCAAAATTTATTTCCTCAACATTATTGTAGCAACTCAACGATATTCTACAAGAAGAAACTAGGTCTAAATTCTCGTGTAAAATCCCTGTGCAGTGCTGACCTGTTCTCACACAAATCCCCCTAAGATCCAACAAAACAGCCAAATCTAAAGCGTTGAGATCTTTGATATTAAAACTAACTAAACTAATTCTTCTATCGCAATTTTGCTCCACAGACAGACTATAGTTATAGCCATAAATTGTAAGGTTTGGAATCTCTAACAACCTAAGGATAAGGTGTTTTTGGAGTTGTTTTTCGTGTTCAAAAATAATTTTTTGGTTGGTTTGAAACCATTCAATAGCTGAATGTAAGCCTATGATTCCAGCAAAATTACTGGTACCTGCTTCTAGCCTGTAAGGAGTGGACTTATAGATATTTTGAGCTATAGACACAGACTCTACCATTTCTCCACCTAGTCTATAATTTGGAATTTGATTTAATAAATTTGACTTCGTATAAACAATACCAATACCCGTAGGAGCATAAATTTTATGCCCAGAAAACACCAAAAAATCACAATCCCAGTTTTTTACATCTACTTCCAAATGTGCTACCGCTTGGGTGCCGTCCACTACAACCAAAGCTCCTACCCTTTTTGCCAAAGTACAAATACTAGCAACATCGTTGATTACGCCAAGCACATTGGACACCACAGAACAGACAATTAGTTTTGTATTGACATTCATTTTGGAGTTCAAGTCTGTCATATCAACATCTCCCGTAGGCAAAATACTAAAGTAAATTAACCTTAAACCTGTCAAAGCACAGAGCCGTTGCCATGGCAAAATATTACTGTGATGTTCGGATATACAAACCAATATTTCTCCAATATTTTCTCTAATATTTTTGTCAGAATCATTCAAATTAAAAGGTGTAAAATGTTTTTGCAAAGTAGCCTCCAAAAATCCATTGGCAATAAGATTAATACCATCAGTAGCCCCGTTGACAAACACAATCTCCTGAGCATTAGCTCCCACAAAACTAGCCACTTTTCCCCTACACCCTTCTACAGAATTAGTAATATTTTGAGCCAAAGAATGCACACCATGACTACTAGCATAACGGTTTGTATAAAAATCTACTATGGCATCTATGACAACTTGGGGTTTTTGGCAGGTTGCGGCAGAATCTAAATATACTAAATTTTTATTTTGACACATTGGAAACTGATCTCGGAGCAAGTTTGAAAACGACATAAGAAATGTAAAGCTATAAATTAATCAAAGGCTATAACAATTTTATTCTCGTTAAAAGAATCTATAATTTCAAGGAGTAACATATCGTAAATAGCATTATATTTGTTAAATCTACACGGGAAATGGACGATATAAGCCAAACCTTTGAGATCAATAGACATAATTATTTTGGGGGTTATAGAGCTTAGCTCAACTCCAGAATCTAACCAAGTATCAATATCTTGACACATCCACTCAAATTTATCTTTAGAAATTTTTTCTAATAATTCTTTAACTAGTTTTTGATCGTTATTTTGGGTTACGGTTATCTTTAGGTTTTGCCAAATAACCTGATTGTGATAAGTATAATTTGTGATCGGATGAGTAATCAAAAAACTATTAGGAATAACGACAGTCCGACCCATTTCTTCATGGTTGTCGCTGTTAATTTCTTTGATAAAAGTATAAAAACGACCAATAGAAACAATTTTACCAAAATAACACTCATAATTTGCCCCAACCTTAATGATATCTCCTGTTTTAAATATCTTGGTGATAGATAAAATTACAAACACAAAAAAACTTGCCACAAAGCTTTGTAGTGCCACCACAATGGCAGCCGTTGCAAACCCAAGTGAAGTAAAAATATAGGCAAATTGACCTGCAAAGCCATACAAAATAGTAATAATTGACAAGGCAATCCACAGGATTCTAGCCGTTAATTTGGAGGCATTTTTGAAAGTATGGTTGTGGACATCTTTGTGGATGAGGTAGCGAATATACTTGTAAATTACCCAATAACTAATAAGTAACAAAATATAAATTACATAATTACTGAGCAACAGCGACACTGTGGCAGTTACGATATTGTACTGTTGGCTAATTTCTGTATTTTTTTCATCTATAGATTGCTGAATAGTTTTTTGAAGAGATTCCAAAGATTTGATTTCTTGTTCCAGTTGAGTTTTTTGAGTTTGGAGAGTAGATTTTTCAATTTTGGAAGGTTCTATTTGTTTGTTTACCTCCGAATTGGCAGTTTCAAGATTGTCTTGAATTTGTTTTTTTTCTTTGTTTACATCAATAGTTTTTTCGTTTTGAAGACTGGAAAGCTCTAATATTTTGGTGTCTCTCTGGGTTTTGTTTTTTTCTAACTGTGCTCTTTGAGCAATATTTTGAGCCTCTACTTCAGCTATTTTTTTTTCTAAAACAATGATTTGAGCTGATTTTTGATCTATAGTTTTTTCATTTTCCGTAGAATCTTTTTTGAGCTTATTAACAGCATCTTGTTTGGACTTGAAGACTTGAATTTGGCTGTCAACATCATTAATCGTCAAAGAGCTAGTTTTGTCATTATTGTTACTATTCCAATACGAAAAAATACTTCCAAAGAGACAGATTATAATTATGAGCAGTGTTATTATATGTTTTTTAAGCATACTTTAATTATACAATAATTACACAAGTTAGTCAAACTTTAGTCATCTTTAAAAAGGAGTATCTCGCATTTATTAAAATCATTTCTCAAAATAAAATATTCTCCATCCGTCCACCCATAGTCATTATAGCAAGTTTTTTGAGATTGCTGATAAGCCTCAAAGCAAGAATATCTATTTTTTGTTGTGTTTGAAATTTGAGCAGAGATTTTGTAAAAAATTAATTTATTAGTTGGCTTATTATTATAGTTTTGGGTAATTCTTACAAAGGGTAAAAAGTTGGAATTTTCTTTATCCCTACAAAAACTGTTGTACATAACATCCCGATCTTGATCTATTT
>JAYWGE010000018.1:0-3203 GCA_043778455.1 bacterium | reverse complement strand
TCGCCTACTGTGAACAAACTCTTTTTGGGTAACGAGTACACACTGGTTGATCTCAAAATTGTTTCGTCCCACCCGCCCTCGGATCTGGTGCAAGGCAGACAAACCAAACCGTTCCGCGTTCATAATCACAACAAGACTGGCAAGTCCCACATCAACACCAACTTCTACCACCGTAGTTGCCACCAAGATATTCTTATCTGCAGATGTTTTAAATTCGGTGAGAATGTCTTTTTTATCTGCAATTTTACCGTGGACACTCATCACAGTTTCTCCAAATTGGGCTTTGAGGATTTTGGTAATTTTGTTGACAGACCATAGGGCTTTTTTTTCCTCAGTATCTTCTACCTCTTCTACCGCAGGACAAATCACATAAATTTTTTGACTTTTGTTGAGCGTCTTTTGAATCATTTCAAAGATCTTGGTCGTTAGTTTATCATCGCTTTCTATGGTTGTAATAATGGGATTGCGACCCGCCAAAGTCTCCAAAAAAATAGGTTGGAGTGTATTATATACCGTCAAAGCTAAAGTTCGCGGGATAGGAGTGGCTGTAAATGAGATAAAATGAGGTTGAAGTTCTAGTTGTTTTTTGGTCAATTTTTCGCGTTGTCTTACCCCAAATCTATGCTGTTCATCAACCATAACCAAGTCAGGACAAACCAGCTCACTAAATAACAACGCATGAGTTCCGACCCAAAATATCTTGTAGTTAGGTTTTTCTTGAGATTTTTCAAGGGCTTTTTTGAGCTTGGCAGGTGGCAATTTTTGACCATTGAAATAGTTACCCTTACCCGATAGAAACACGCAATCTACCCAATCTAGTTTTTGTAAACCTACCAGTTCCAACAGTTTAATATAGTGTTGATAAGCCAAAACTTCCGTTGGTGCCAACAGAGATATTTCGCCATATTTCAAGCCATTGAGATAGCTCAAAGCTGTAATAAACGCCACAATAGTTTTGCCACTACCCACATCGCCAATTACAATTCGGTTGATGGATGGAATAAGAGAAGAAAACTGATTTAGAGGGGGTTTTGTTTTAATTGTTTTAATCAATTTTACTTATATTTTTAAATCATAAATTGTTTCATAAGCTCAGATATGTCATATCGGTTTACTTCTTGAGCAAGGGTTGTGGTAGCGTTGTCTCTACTGGCTTGAAGCTCATAAAAGTTGGGTCGGTCAGCTTTGTAAATCAAACCTACAGCTAGTTTTTCGGTATTATCTTGCACAATTCTTCGAGCAGACCAAATGTCAGTATTGTCATAATCAGGTAGTTTTTGAACATCATTAAGTTTATCCCAGTACCATTCTTGAGGTGTAGCTTTGTTAAAAGTTGGACATTGTTGGAGGATTTCAATGAAAGCAAAACCATTATGATTTAGCCCAAGTCTTATCATATCTGTGAGATGATCTACATTACTGGCAAAAGACCGTGCTACAAAAGTAGGGTTTAATGACAACACAAAATCTAAGATATTAAGCGGCGGCAATTCTACTAATCCAGGTGTTCCAAAGGCTTCTTGACCTGCTCGGGTGGTGCTACTTGCTTGACCGATCGTGAGACCATAAATAGAATTATTGTGAAGTAAAAACAGAAACGGGTAATTGGATCTGATAGCGTGAACAAGATGATTTATCCCCTCAGACAAAGTAGATCCATCTCCCGCTTGGGCGATGACTTTGAGGTTTGGATTGGCAAGAGTGGCACCACTGGCAAGAGGCAAAACCCGACCGTGCAAACCATGGATGGTGTTAGCATTAAACTTGTCACTTTCGTTACCGTTGCAACCAACATCGTAGCACATCATCAAATTATGCGGTTCATAGCCTTCCAAAGCTAAAGCTCTTTTTACACTGGCAATAATGCCATAATTACCACAGCCACTGCACCAAGTGTGTTTGTTTTTGCCTTCAAATTGGAGGTAGCTGTCAGCTTTGGATAAAAGATTGTCTAAAGGATTAGATGGTGTTGAAAGGTTGTTTGACATATTTTTATAATTAGATATTTAAAATTTAGTTTTTAGTTTTTAGTAAATTTTTTATGACAACTCTGATGTGTTTTAACAAATAATATGCAATGAAATACCAGAAATAATACAAAAAATTATTAATTATTAATTATTAATGTTACAACTATTTTGTTAAATTAAAGATAGTATTGTCGCTCTATATTATTATATTGTAGCACTAAATCCCAAAAAATGTCAAGAAATTTTATAAAACCTGAGAACAATTTTACTACACCCAGAATAACGAAACTTCAAAACCTACTGTCATCCTGAACTTATTTCAGGGCCTAATAATCCAAACAAGTCCAAACAGCAAGATAATTTAGACTTAATCTTTTACAAATATACCCAAGCCCATATGAACTTTCCAAAACTTGCATACAAAACTACTTTGAAGTTAAGAAATTTACTTACTTAATAAAAAGTATTTGGGGTAAGTCAATAGTGTATTGTGTATAAATCTTAAATATTTATTTCCTGCGATAGCCGACGAAAAGTGATTGAAAAGTGATTGAAAAGTGATTTAGTACAAGATAAAATCAGAGAAAAATAACCTACCCTTGCTATTGCCCTTGACATATATGTGATGTCCAGCTAGAATTAGAGTAGTGGTTTTAATTAGTAGTTACAAAAAAACTAAAAACTAAAATAATTATTAATAACATAATTAAAATATTATGATCAGATTTATAAATGTCTCCAAAAAATACTCCAGCAAAGAAGAAGACTCCCTCCACAATATCAATCTAAGTATAATCGCGGGTGAGTTTGCGTCCATTATTGGGCACAGCGGAGCCGGAAAATCTACTTTATTGGGAATGCTCACTGGGGCCATCAAGCCAACAATTGGTGGTGAAGTTTGGATTGAAGACATCAGAGTTGATAAAATTAAGCCAGAATACTTACCCTATCTTAGACGGCGAATTGGAGTTATTTTTCAAGATTACAAACTCCTAAATAACCGTACAGTTTTTGAAAATGTATCAATTGCTATGGAAGTAGCGGGAGCTACCAAAAAAGATATTGACCGAGACATCCCCAAATTACTGGAGTTAGTTGGCTTGACCCAAAAATCTACTCATTACCCCAACCAGCTTTCAGGCGGCGAAAAACAGCGAGTTTCCATTGCAAGAGCTTTGTCCCACAATCCAATTTTGCTAATTGCCGATGAACCTACAGGAAATTTGGACAAGG
>JAYWGE010000017.1:0-3210 GCA_043778455.1 bacterium | reverse complement strand
TCACTAATTCCTGTGGCTTTTGGAGAACCTTTTAATATGCCACTATCGGGAGTAGCTCCTCCACCTGTAGACTTTGTGTCTGGTGTAGCAGGTTTTGTAGTAGCTGTTGGTGTAGTAGGTTTTTTTGTGGTATCTTCAACTTTAGGTTTTTCTTCAGTTTTAGATTCTTCTTCAGGCTCTTCATCTTGAGCATTTACAGTTATTTTTACTAAGTTTTGCCCAAAACCACTATTGTTATTACCAATATTAAGACTAATAAAACAAAACAAAACAATAAGAAAACAGACCTTAATAGAAAATGTCTTAAATAAGTAAAAAATACTTTTAGAAACTTGCAATTTATTTAATTTCATATTTTGTGAATATGCTTTATATACATTCTAATTATAACTTATTTTTTTGTTTTTGACAAGGTTGTTTTTTACATTTTATACCCAAATATTGGTGTAGGTATTTTATGGAACGATAAATCTTTCGCTACAATTATATTTAAACTTTTAACTATAGAAAAGACTCTCCCTTATTGGGAGGTATCTTTAAATCTAGTTTTTTAATTTAAATATTAAATTAGTTGTTCTGTTGTTCTTTTCGTTCTCTTTCTTCTCGGTTAGCTGTTTTGTTGGCTTGATACTGCTCTTGTTTGGTAACGATGTCAGCTTGGACTTGTTTAGCTTGTTCAAAAGGAAGAAGGGTCAAGTACAATTTTTGATCGTTATCTACGCTAAGAACAGTAAAGTCATATGCTTGTCCAGGTTTTATAAATTCGTGGATCTTGGCAGGGGACTCAATATTTTTGGTGGAGATTTGGGAGATGTGGCAGAGACCTTGAATGTCGTGGTCAGAAACTACAATTGCACCATATGTAGCAATTTTGGAAACTGTTCCCCGGAATGAATCACTCGGTTTGACAGCTTTCGCAAATTCTACCCAAGGGTCTTGGATGGTTTGTTTTATGGATAGATTAATTCGGTTTTCTTTGTCAATGTCAACAATTTTAGCTTTGATTTTTTCACCAACTCGGTATTCTTTGTATGGATTTTCTACTTTTTTCCAAGAGATCTCAGAAATGTGAACAAGTCCTTCTAGATCTTCATCAAATCTGACAAACAAACCGAAATCTACGATACCAACAATTGCTCCCTCTATACCATCACCAATCTTGTATTGTTGTAGCTTGAGCTGAGAAATTTCGTCGGATACAGCTTTTTCGGACACAATGACACTGTCAGTTTCTGGGCTGATGTTGACCAATTTAACATTAAAGGTTTGACCTACATATTTCTTCATTTTGTTTGCTAAAGATTTGTCTTCTACGCCTGTAGATTTAATAGCGTGAGTTGGAGATAGTAATGAAGCAGGTAAGAAACCATCAATACCATGGACTTTAATCAAGAATCCACCACGGTTGGCATCTCGAATTTTGGCTGAAACTGTAGCTTTAGATTCGTAAGCTGCGTTGATTTCTTGCCAGATTTGGTCTCGTCCAATAGCTCTAAACGATAGCTCTACATAGCCCTGTTCATTGTCAAGGTCTACAATCACGGATTCAATAGTTTCACCAACTTTGAGTTTGGCTAGATATTCTTCGTTGTACAACTCTTTACCTCTGACCATTCCGAGTCCAATGTTTGGAATACTCAAGATAGCTTGATTTTTGGCAAGTGAAATGATGACTGCGGAGACTTTGTCACCGATTTTTAGGTTTGTAGGGTCAGCAATAGTTGCTAATAGGGTTCCCATAGTTGGATTATCTGTGTTGGACATACACTTAAATTATTACATTATTCAAGTTTTTTGTCAAATTAAGAAATGCTTAATGATACTCAAAGAGTAGGTTTCAATAGTTGTTTTGATAGGTTTTGTGTCAGTTTTGATAGGTTTATTTTATTTGGAGTTCATTGATTTCTACTCTATTTCTTGGTTGTAATAATGGGAATTTGAATGGTAGGTTTATACCTTGAATGTCTTTGGAAACTCGTTTTATATTGGGATATTGGGCTTGAATGTTGCTAGTTGTTTGCTCAATACTTTGGTTTATATTAGTAGAATTATTAATTTGACTTGATATATCGGCTTTGAATATTTCAGGGTTTTCTTTGTAGCTTAGAAATACATTGGCTATTATTTGACCATCTTGAATACTAGAGTTTACCATTTTAATGTCTTCAATACCCGAGATCTTGGCCTGTTCACGGATAGAATTTTTGAGTTTGTCTTGTGGTACGGAATAAATTTCTATGGTTGAAGTGGCTTCGCAATCTATTTTGTTGGTTTGATCTCCTGTTTTGGCGCTAATTTTGTAGTCGGTATTGAGGATTTTTATCCATGAGTTAGAAGTAAATTCTCCTTTGGTCTTGAGGGTTTCTATTTCCTTAGATTGAGCTTCTGCCAAATTTGATTCAGCTTTAGATTTGAGTAAAGACAAATCAGCTTCTGTTACATATCTGTTTAGACCAACTTGGGTATTTTTGATGTCGCTGGTGGCAGTGCCACGAAACCCAGAACCCATATTTTCACCTCGGAGATTATAGACCCTAAAAGTAGAGTTTTTTGGTAAATCATAGTTTTTGCCTATTTCGGTAGACTGAATAGCAATTTCTATTGCGTTGTTGTTGGCTAGATTTTTTTTGGTAACTACATAGTTTTTTGGATCTGCTTCGGTGGATTTTTGTCTGTATTCAAAGCCATTTTCTTCAGAGACCAGAATTAATCCATCTCTTGTAAATTGGACATCTTCGTTGCTGTTGTTGGCTAAAGCTACTTTGCCTGTTGCTCGTCCGTTTTCAGTTGGGATTTCTTTGGTGCCACTGGTGTCCAAACTGGCGTTGGCTTTGAGAGTGACTTGAGATTTTGAGGTGTTGGCTTCTGTAAATTTGATATTGAAAGACTCTTGTTTGGTAGTTGGTGCAATGTCTACTTTGATGATTTGAGTAGGATAATTGAGGGCAATTACTGTACCAATGGTTATCAGACAAATAGACACTGTGGAAAATTTGAACCATTTGCTGTCAATAATGTTTTTAATCCACAAAAGTTTATTTTGGAGTTTGTGTTTGTTTTGACTAATTTTTCTTTGTTCAATTGCCTCAGATTGAAACCGAGATAGGTTTTCTTTGGTGCTTTCAATTTTTTCAAGCCAACTGTTGAGATCTTGCTTAAAATCAATTTTTTCTTCTTGGTTGGCTCGTTGTTTTAGTTCAAATAGTTTAC
>JAYWGE010000016.1:0-3228 GCA_043778455.1 bacterium | reverse complement strand
CCTCTTTTTCAGTTACATCTGCGTCCAAGCACTCATCCAAAACCAATGCGATATCTGAGCCAAGAACAGTTTGGATATTCATACTCACTTCTGGGCTTAAAAACCTAGTTTCACCTGTGGTTGGCACTTTAAAAGTAACCCCTTCTTCTTTGAATTTACGGATTTTGGACAAGCTCCACGCCTGAAAACCACCACTATCAGTCAAAATAGGCTTTTGCCACGACTGAAATGAGTGTAAGCCTGACTCACGGGTTTGGACAAGAAGAGGATTAGTAAGAGGTCGCGCCCATTTGGATTGACTCAAAATTTGGAGGTCAGGCTTGAGCCACAAGTGGTAAGTATTGCCCAAAATAATCTCATAACCAATATTTTCAAGATCAAAACAAGTGAGACCTTTGACGGTGCCTACCGTACCAATGGGCATAAATACAGGGGTTTGAACGCTACCCCGAGCAAGATTAACCGTACCAAGTCGTGCTTTTGTGTGAGCGTGTTTGTGGTGGATTTGAAAGATATTTTTGGGTGAAGTGTTTGACATATTTTTATATCAGAATATTTATAAGTTTGAAGTATCTTATATAGGGATAAACTCTCTATTACGACTCGTATTTTAACTTTTTTTAAAAGGTTTAGAGTAAGCGTTATGGTTTTTTTAAAAAGTATTTTTGTTTGTTTTATTGTTATATTTGTTTGTTTGATAAGCTGTTCCACAAACCTTAATTGTAACTCATTTTTTGTTTTTAGTCAAGACTTGAGGTTTGAACTCACAAATTGCTATTGACAATAATGATAATAATAATAATAATAATATAGATACTGCTACTATCAAAAAGCCCAAAAACTTATTTTTATAAACTATTTGGTAGCAGAAAAGTATCACTATGTCTCAAGAACAATTACAACAAGCCGAACAACAACCTGTATCCGTTGACAACTCTCAGCTCAATGCTTTGAGAAACAAGTCTTTAAAGGAAAGAATCGCCACTGGAGCTTTAGATGTAGCCACATCAGCTGCAACAATGTTTGGTGGTATGCCAAGAGCAGAAGCTGGTCAATATTATGGATTTTTAACTCCAAACTATATTGCTGTTGCAAACAAATTTTGTCAAGATAATTACGGTCTTAATGCTGGAAATATGAATATCGCAAATCATAGTTTTGAATGCTTTAATTCATCAAGTTATCAAGGTGGAGGAGCTGTAAACGGAGGGGCTAACGCTGGTGCAAATTCTTCAAATGGAGGAGCTTGGGGTCAAGTATGGGGAGGACTATTTGGTAGTGGTAATACAAACTCAAGTGCAAGTGAAACTAACCAAAGCCTAGACACAGCTTGTAATGCAGTTTTTCAAGGTAGAGAATATGTTTCTCCTAAAGGTGTAGTAAGACATGTTGATTATGCTGAATTTGAAAATGACCAAGAGGGGAATAGGGGAAATGGTTGTTACGGCAACATAAGTTATTAATAACAAATATGTCAAATACAATCAAACAATATCTAGTTTTAATACTCACAAATGTTGGTTTGAGTATGTTTTTTATGTACATTATAAGAAATTACTATTACGACAATCAATCGCTTGTCTCGCTATTGGTTCAGCTTATCAATATCTTCTTGCTTACCTCAATTTTCGTATTATTTATAAAAATGGTTCAAGCTAGTTTTGTTGAAAATGCTACAAAAGTAGATAAATTAGATTAACAACTTAAAAGAGCTAGATTCAAGGGTGGTTAACCTCTCTGTTTTCCCAATTCCACAAACCCTAATTGTAACTCATTTTTTGTTTTTAGTCAAGACTTGGTATTTGAACTCACAAATTTCTATTGACAATAATGATAATAATAATATAGATACTACTACTATCAAAAAGCCCAAAAACTTATTTTTATAAACTATTTGGTAGCAGAAAAGTATCTTATGCAAAACTACAACGCACCCAACAATTCTTTTGAATCTGTTCCAGCTCAAGTCCAAGAAACCCAAACCCTAACTTCAACCCAAGCCTTAGACCAGTTTAAGCGAGAAACAACAAGATTAACCTACCAAAAAAGCCTTGAGGGTAAAGAAAAATTAACAAATCCTAACAACAGTTTAACAACAATATTTAGCAATGAAGAGGGTAATAATGACGGTACAAAAATTAGTTTTTGTATTGGTGGATTTTTAGGAGATAGTTGTGGCTCAGAAAGAGAACAAAGAGAAGCTAATCCAGATTATGGAAGATATGAAGAAAGGGGTATAACGCAAGAAAGTCTAAGTTACGCTTGTAGAAAAGGACTGCATTATTATGAACTTAACAAGCCTTTTTATGTTGGAGATGTCCATTGGTTTGAGGGAAATGTAAGTTGTTACAAAGATCAAGATCAAAGTACTAACGCTCAAAGTGTAATTCAAACACAAGGATACCTTATGAATTTAAATGAAGCGTGTGAAAATGAACTACCTCGTGAATACGGTTGGCAAGATGTTACATATAATAATGTTACAAAATCTTGTTGGGGAACTCAGAATCCAAGATACTAAAACCAACTAAAACTTTATGCCACAATTTTTTTTACAATGTAACAAACAATATTATACTTTAATCGGATTAGTTGGTATTCAAATACTTGATATGCTGGTCAATTTTGAGATATTTATGAAGCTAAATGTAGTTGTAGTTGGTGTTTTTAGGGATATTTTGTTTGGTTTAATTTTGTTTTCGGTGATTATTATGCTTATAGATTACATAATTTTTAATTTATCCCAAGATTATTTTGGCAAGAGATCTAATGTAACCTTAGTTTTATCGTCAACAATTTTGTTTTGGCAAAAACATTTCTATTTAGTTGTTGCTTTGGCAATTAGTAAGATTCTGATGATTTATTCTCAGTTTAATTATTCCAAGTTTAGCTTACAAAACGAAATTAATTTAGTTAGTTTTTATAATAACTTAAATATTATTTTTTGCATTGCAGTAGCTATAATGTTTACTGGATATTGTATCAAAAACTATAACAAAATTTGACGATAATTTGACTATTTTTATGATAAACAAACCTGCTACAATTTTGATTTATACTGTGATTCTAACATTTGTTATTTGTGTTTGCTATGTTGTAAATAAACCAAACAAACCACCCCAGCCAGAGACAAAATTTGGAATATTATATGAAAAACGACTAATGGAATCTTGCAAAAAAATAGATCAGAATAGTTCTTATGTTAATCTTAAAATTGACTTTGAAACT
>JAYWGE010000015.1:0-3239 GCA_043778455.1 bacterium | reverse complement strand
TGCTACTTCCAACTTGCATTAATTACTTTTCATTAAGTAGTAAATCCTTACTTTCAAAGCAATTTTGTGTGCCAGTTTGTGAAAGTTGATATGGGTTTATGTATACTGTAAATTTCTATAAATTTAGTTAATATTTACTTTGTCTATTTTAAACTGGGTTTAGCAATAAGTAGAAAAGTTTAGAATCAGCTTTGGTATTTTTAGTTATTGATCGCTTCTTGTAATCTATTAAAATTGATCATCCAAAAACCACTCTGATCTTGCCAAATTATACCTTGATTATCTCTGATCTGAGTCATAAAATCTTCATCTCCTAGTTGATAGCCTAATTTTTGAGCGTATTTTGTCATTATGTAAGTCATCTTAGAATCAGTTGTATATTCACCGCAGATATTTTGACCTCGACCAATTGTTAGTAATGATAAATCTGAAGTGTTGTTACATTTGTAGTCCAAAAACATTATACCGTTTGGGTTGTTTTTTTGCATTTCTACCAAATAACCTTGTAAAACTTTGTCGCCAGTGTAGGTGTATGTTCCGCCATTAGTTTGGTTGGTATATTTGACATAGCTATAGTCTTTGTTGTAAGGATTTTCGGCATAAGAAATATATGGAGAATCTACATAGATAGTATTTTTGGTGCTGTTGTTGGTATTAAATTTAATTTCCTGAGCAATATCTGTAAAAGTGCTATCAAATGACATTTTATAGGTGTAATAACCATTGTTTAACCCTTGATTATCAAAACTAATACTATAGTTATCACCAGTCATATTTACAAAAGAATTACAATCATAATAGCTTCTGTTAATACTATTTGGATCTACATTGGAAAAAGTTTGGGTAACAGACCTAACAACATTGCCAATATAACCATCGGTTTGGTACAAAGTAAAATAGACTGTTTTGGCAGATGGGTTGTATACTTTACCAGAAATTGTATAAGTCGTTAAGCTTTGAGTGGCACCAGTATTCCAATAATCAAGATAACCGTTGTTGCCAATAATTTGGGTTTCATTGTTAACAAGTTTTGACAATTTGACAGTATTATAATTATTGCAAATGTTGGTGTAAGGCTGTGCGGTATAAATGTAGTTGTTGGTTGTTGGTCTAAATAACGAACCAAAAAAGTCGTCCCAGCCAATGGCTGATGTTTTGAGGGTTGGGCTTAAGACCAAAGTAGATGCTAACAATAGTGCAAAAACTAATGATAAAAACAAGGATAATTTAGATTTAATTGATGATTTGGTTGAGAATAGATTCATAGGAAAAATTGTAAAAATTGATTTGAGATTATTATTTAGGCTTATCTACTGGTAATTGTAGCAAATTAATTTGTTTTTGTCAAAGAGGTAATCTTTCAAATTAATTTTATGTGCAGGTTTGGATATACCACAGAGTTTTATTCTTGGATAGTGTGTGTCATAATTAACATTTTTTGGACAGTTTTTGTTTGGTTTGACAATCCACAAAACTTGTGTTATACTTGCAAGGTACTCAAAGTTAGTTAAAGTAAAATTTAAAATAGACTCACACTTAAAAATATACATTAATAATACAATTAATTAAATTAATTAGACTTAAATTACGATAAGTCAAAACAATTCAAAATAAATTTATGATACTTTTTATCCATGGTTTATACCAAACAAGTAGCAGTTTTTTACCTTTTATCAAGAAACTTTTTGATTTAAATTCTGTAGATCAAAACCCTGACAAATTTACAGACAAGTTTTTATTGGATATTTTTTGTCTCAATGTTGCAGGGTATGATTTACCTGATAGCAGTTTTTTGTACCGAGACCTTGAAAAAAACATCTTAGAATCCCTAACCAGTCGTCATCAAGCCCAACTAGATATTGCCAATAAGCTGGTGTTATCAAACCCTGTTTTGTCTACCAATTTGCTCAAAGATCCAAGGATAAACATTGTTGGTCAGGATGTTGGGGCTGTTTGTGGTTTGTATTTTTTGGCCAATTATGGTGGTAATAGTGGGATTTGCAAAAGTTTAGTTTTGATTGATTGCGGTGTCAACTTTGGCTCTATTTTAGAAGCTAGGGCTTATAAATTGGAGAGTTTTTGGACAAAGCGAACACTCAAACAACCTATATCCAAGATTCAAATAAAATATGACAAAACCAAAATAATGTACGACAAGAATTTTCTGGCAACGGCGTTGCATTACCCTCAGCACCAAGGTATCAAATCTTACACCAAAATATTGGACAATTATGATTTTAAGGGTTTTTTTGGGCGGTTATCCATTGAGGAGCAAAAAGATTTTAATAACACACCAATTTTGGTAATTGGCAATTCAAAAACAGGATTTTCCAATATATCAAGTCTAAAGAAGATTCCCAAAATAATTTATTCAACCAAGCAATTTATCAATAAAAAACACACTATAATATCCACCAAAAACACTAAATCTATGATCAAAATTGAAACTATAAAATCGGAAAGTAGAAATTTGGTAGACCCAGAAAACTTTGAAAAATTGTCAGAAATCTTAAATTCTTTTTACATCTTTTAGTATGCTCGGTTGCAAATTTTTAATTATTGGAGCAGGAGAAACAGGTTTACATCTGGCAAAAGAGTTGTCTTTAATGGGTGAAAGTGTAATTCTTGTTGAGCAAGATAGTTTTGGGGGAAGCTATATTCATTACAATGAAATACCCAAATTTTGGCTTAAACACGAGGCTAATCGTTTCGTGTCCGCCTTAGAAATTTTTAGAGATTTTGATCAGACTTTTAGTACTCTTGTGGATTATCGCCGTGCTATCAAAGATATTGTAGAAGAAAAAATAGTTGCAACTTATAAGTTTTTTTTGTCAGATTATCACAATGTCAAAAATCTTCAAATTATTGCCGGAAAAGCTAGTTTTATATCCAAAAACTTAATTCAAGTCGTTTCCAAAAATGAAAATACTGTTGAAAACCAAAACCAAGAGCAAAAAGAATTTATAACTTTTGAAAATTTGATTCTAGCTATTGGCAAAAACACTCTTATTAAGCCTAATTTGTTCAAATCTAACGGTATAGAATTTCTCCACCAATATTCAGCCTTTCAGTTTAATACTGTGCCAAAGTCTTTATGTGTCTTGGGTTGCAGTGTTCAAAATCTTGAAATTGCAGATATTTATGCCAATTTGGGGATTAAGGTAACTATTTTGGAGTATAAAACTATGAGTGATTGCTTCCCAAGGCTTGGGATAGATTGTTTGGAATATCTCAAAAAA
>JAYWGE010000014.1:0-3242 GCA_043778455.1 bacterium | reverse complement strand
TAGGTTTTAATACCGACAATTTCCGAACTAAAGAGCATTCTGCCGAAAAACTTTCACATTATTCCAAGCGAACCACTGACCTTGAATACAATTATCCTTTTGGCTTTAGTGAGCTTACAGGTATCGCCTATCGGACTGATTTTGACCTTGCTCAGCACTCCAAATTTTCTGGTACGGATCTTGTTTATATGGATCCCGAAACAGGTGATAAGTTTATTCCGCACTGTATTGAGCCAACTGTTGGCGTAGATAGGTTAATTTTGGCAGCTCTTTGTGAAGCCTATGACGAAGAAATTGTGGGTGAAAATGACACTCGAATTGTGGCTAGGTTTCCATTTGAAACAGCGCCGTTCAAACTAGCTGTTTTGCCACTGATGAAAAAAGCAGGTATGAGCGAAAAAGCTACTCAAATCTTTGCAAACCTTAGAAGACAAGGTGTTAGTGCTATTTATGACGAGTCAGGGTCTATCGGTAAGCGGTACAGACGCCAAGATGAGATCGGAACTTGCTGGTGTATGTGTGTAGATTTCGATACAGTCAACGAAGGAGAGTTGCAAAACACCGTAACTCTACGCCACCGCGATACAATGGAACAAATCCGAGTGCCATTAATTGAAGTCAGAAATTTTTTGAACAAAAATAAATTTGGAGAATCTACTCGCTAAAATCTACAATGACAAAATGGTGATGTTTAGGCTTTTCTGAGCTATTTCCAAAGTTAGTTTTAAGCATATTTTTATGAATATTTTGAATTAATTGATTGGCTCTTTGCCTAGACTCATAACTATTAATCAAGAAAACTATTGGTAAGTCAAAATCATTACCCATACCATGTTCGCCTTCCATAATATGACTAGCCAATGCTACTTTCCTTGCAGTAGACCGCCAATCGGTAATTTCTTGGATATCGTGTTTGTCGTCAAATTGTTCGCCATAGTCGGTGATAAGAAAAAATGGTAATTTGGAGTATTTGAGAAAATCATAGATTTGGGGTCGGGTTTTGTCAAAATCCATTCCTACAAAATCAACAATGGCTACGCCCAATGCAGGGTGAATTTGGGTTGAGTCAATGTCGCCTACTTTCATCATTTTGTCTTTGCATTGATAGATTGGTGGAAAAATTTTTATATTGTAGTCATTGTAGTCAGCTACTTTTTTAAACATTTCGTAGCATCGTTGTCCGTAGTATTCCTCCACTTCTCGGGTAGTTGGTTCAAGATTTCCTGTTCTTTTGATGTAGTCAACCGTGGCAATAGCTGCTGCTCCACAACCTTCGTGAGGAAATAGTTTGACTTTTTTAAGTCCATTTTTATGACCTTTTTTGAGTATTACTTCTACATGTTTTTTGAGTTCTTTGTCAGTAACTAACGCGCCCATTCCTACCATTGCCAAATCCATAATTTCTCTACCGTGGGTATCTTTGTCTCTACAAGACATTTCTTGGCATCTTTCGTCCATACATCTACACACAAAAGTGGTTGGTTTTGATTTGATGGCTACTTTTTCGTCTAGTTCTAGTTTGGTAAAAAGATTTTTGTGGCTTAGGGTTGTAACTGTGATAGAATTGGCATCTGTACAGGAATTGGTAAAGTTTTCGTAAGCAGTTTCAAATTTGTTCCAGCAGTTATTTCTGAGTTGGCGAGTTGTGTTAGTCATAACAAATTAGTTTTTAGTATTTTTTTGTTTTCTTTGTATTTTAAGTATACACTAACTTTTTTTTATTGTAAAGTATTTTTATTCCTGTTTTATTTTACTTTTTTATTTTGGTTGAGGTATTCTTTTGACCACTTCAGACAAAAGCGTAGCAACATTTTCACCTGTTTTGGCGGATACACAAATAATATCATCTATGCTATAACCCAAAATTTTGTTGATTTCTTCAGCTCGGGTTTTGATGTCGCTGTTGGGCAAGTCAATTTTGTTAAGAACTGGAATAATGGTTAGATCTTGGTTCATAGCTGCATACAAATTGGCAAGGGTTTGGGCTTGGATTCCTTGGGTGGCGTCAATTACTAGCACAGCCCCTTCACAAGCTGCCAAAGATCGAGAGACTTCGTAAGCAAAATCTACATGTCCAGGAGTGTCAATCAAATTGATGGTATATTTACCTTTTGGAAAAATAGGGTCTCCTACATACTGGTATTCCATCCGTACGGGTTGGAGCTTGATTGTGATACCTCGTTCCCTCTCCAAATCCATCTTGTCAAGGGTTTGTTCTTTCATATCTCTTTTGGTGATGGTGCCTGTGAGTTCCATTAGGCGGTCGGCAAGGGTGCTTTTGCCATGGTCAATGTGGGCAATGATACAAAAATTTCGGATGTATTGAAGTTGGGACATAATATTTTATAGACAATTTTATAGATATTTAGCTCTGTACATTTTTCTTATTTCATTTATAGATATTGAATTTTCATCTAGTTTTAGCAACCAATAATCCCAGCCATTGCAAGTTTCAGTTTTTTGCAAGTACGCTCCAGTTTTATGTATTGATCCAGTAAAACCATCTTGAAGAGTGACTGTACTGTCAGCATTTACAATTCCTAAGTTGTTTTTTTTGTCAACGATAATTTGACCAATTTTAATCATACCTTTTTCTATCAAGCTACCAAAACCAACTAAAGGTTCTTTAATTTCTACTTTATATTCCAATATTTCCTTATTAATAGGTGTAATAGAGTTGAGTCTCTCAACGGAAGCTTCAAGGTATTTAACCTCTTTTTCAATTCCAATGTAGTTTCTACCTAGTCTTTTAGCAACAGCTGCTGTAGTCCCTGTTCCAGAAAATGGGTCTAAAATTATATCGTTTGGATTTGTTGTTGATATTATTATTCTGAAGAGTAACTCATATGGTTTTTGAGTTGAATGAATTTTTATTCCATTTTCATCTTTTAACCTTTCTTCGCCTTGACAAATTGGTAAATACCAATCACTTCTCATTTGCAGGTCATTGTTGTGAGATTTCATTGATTTATAGTGAAAAGTGTATTTTGAATTTTTTGATTTACTTGACCATATTAAAGTTTCGTGGGCATTATTAAACCTAGTTCCTTTAAAATTTGGCATAGGGTTAGATTTAATCCAAACTACATCATTAAGAATCCAGAAACCTAGATCTTGAATTTCTTTACCAACTCTAAAAATATTGTGATAACTACCTATTACCCAAAGACATCCATTTGGCTTTAGTATTCTGTGAGTTTCTGTGAGCCAATCTTTAGTTAATTTATCATACTCAGCAAAAT
>JAYWGE010000013.1:0-9847 GCA_043778455.1 bacterium | reverse complement strand
TTTGATGATTGTCAAAATATGGTCAAAATGGCTTTTGCAGATCCCGATATGATTAGCCTAAATCTATCCAGTGCCAATTCAATTAATTTTGGTCGGTTGTTGCCCCAAATAGTCTATTATTTTTATTTGTATGTCCAATTCCTCAAAGATAATCCTTATCCCAAGCTAGTTGTGGCTGTGCCGTGTGGTAATTTTGGTAATGTTATGGGCGGTCTTTTCGCCAAGCAGATGGGTCTACCGATTCATACTTTTGTAACAGCTACTAACAGTAATAACGCCTTCACTAAGTTTGTTCAAACTCACAATTATCAGCCCATTGTTCCATCCAAAGTGTGTGTTTCCAATGCTATGAATGTAGGTAACCCCAGTAATTTGATCAGAATTGTAGAGAGTTTTGGAGGTAATAGTGATAATCTTGGCAATATCAAACGACTTCCCAATATGGACAAACTCAAGCACCAAATTGTTGCCAGTAGCTGGAGCGATCAAGACACAGCCAAGGCTATGCAAGATGTTTATGCTAAGTATAATGTAATTTTGGAACCACACGGAGCGGTTGGGTATCTTGGATTGATGGAATTTTTGCAAAAAACCACCGAAACAGACTTGGATTGTGTTATTTTTGAAACAGCTCATCCAGCCAAATTTCCTGAGGAAGTAAAGCAAATTTTGAATATAGAAGTCCCCAAACCTCAAATTATTCTTGATACCGAAAATCTAGTGGAAAGCTATCAAACGATAGAGCCAAACTACGAATCTTTCAAAAAATACCTATTGGAACAATAAAAAATAATAAAACTTTCAACTAACCTATAATCGTAGCGGAGGGTTTATCCCTCCACAATACACCTTAATTTTATTTTGAACTGTAACTGTGTGGATATAAAAAATCGCTATTGACCCAATTGCCAATTTAAGTTTAAGTGTATTTTAAGTATATTATGGAGGGATAAACCCTCCGCTACGACCTGTGTTTCAACTTTTGGCAAAAGGTTTGAAGCAAGTTTTAGTTTCTTTATTTCTTCATGTTACCTTGTTTACAAATTTTAAAATCTATGTCTGTTTTTAGTCTATTCAAAAAAATCTTGGGAGAAAAACTCACCAAAAAAATTCGCCCACTTGGACATGGAATCAAAGGCTACTTAGCCTCTATCAAATACGGACGACCTGCCCAAAAACTCAAAATTATTGGAATTACAGGTACAAAAGGCAAAACTACAACGAGTATGTATTTGGGTCGGATGCTCAATATTTCGGGTATAAAAACAGGTTATATCACCACAGGTTCTATCTATCTTGGAGAAGCAAACTCTCAAAATACCCAGCTTATGAACACCATTGAGCAGATTGAAGAGATAGAAAACGAGCTAAAAACACGAATACAATAATAAAAAGTTGACAATTGTACTAATATCGTCTTTAATTATAAGGTTAGCTATGCAATTATTTTTGCCATAGTTTCTATATCCAAAAATACTACAACCCTGATAAATATAAACAAAAAATCAAAACTGTAGTCAAACAATTATTTTATACAAACACTATGTTCCGTCGTATTTTACTGGTATTTACCGACAAAGAATTGCGAACCAAATTGCTCCAAATCATTGGACTTTTGATCATCGCTAGATTGTTGGCACACATCCCAATTCCTTTGTTTGAAATCAAAGACCTCTCTCCAATCATTGACTCTGATCAGTTTTTGGGACTTTTGAACACTATTGCTGGTGGATCATATGGTCGGTTATCTTTTGTTATGCTTGGTATTGGGCCTTACATCACTTCGTCCATTGTCATGCAACTTATGGGTGTTATCGTTCCCAAAATCCGTGATATTCAGCAAAATGAGGGTGAAGCAGGTCAACAAAAAATCAACCGCTGGACACGATTTATCGCTGTACCCATCTCGGCTCTCAACTCTTGGGGTATTTTGCAATTTCTTGCCAACTCTCCTGCTCAACAAAAAATCATTGAGCTTCCTGCTGTCCTTAGTGGTAAAGAAATTACCCTTGAGTCCTTTGGTTGGTGGTCTGTAGTTATTATTTCTATGACTTGCGGTTCTATTGTGATGATGTGGATCGGAGAAATTATCAACGAATACAAAATGGGAAATGGTATTTCTATGATGATTCTTGCTGGTATTGCCGCTCGTATTCCTAGTCAAATCTACAAAGTAGGTCAACAAGTCTGGGCATATATTGTGTTGTTACACGACAAATTTACCTTTGAAAAAGCCACCAACTGGAAAGTTTGGTACGCTCTTCTTTGGGAAAATCCACAGTGGGCAGGTCTTCGGGCTGTGTTCTTTGTCTTGATTGTTTTTGTGTGTACACTTACTTTTGTAGTGTTTTTTAACGATGCAGTCAGGCGAATTATCATCGTATACTCACGGCGAGGACACAGCGAAGGCAAATCCCGAACTATGGGTAGCGTTCAAGCTGATCTTCCTATCAAAGTCAACATTGCAGGTGTATTGCCAATCATTTTTGCAGTATCTTTGATTTTGTTTCCAACTATTTTGTCTCGTTTCTTTTATACAGCCAACATTCAATCCCTCAGGGACGGTGCCCAAACTGTAGAATCTTTTCTTTCTACTGCCAACAAGCCTGAATATCAAAATATGAAAGAAGACCTACGAATAGACGGTTCTGCCAAGGATATTTTGGGTGTCTATGCCTCCAATGAGCCAAAAGCTATTGAAACCGCTATCAAAAATGACAAAACTACAGGTGCAGAATTATTTGGTTTTACCCTTTCTACCAACTCAGAAATTAAAAACTCTTTGTTTGAAGTCAATGTCAAAGAAGGTCAAAATTATAAAGTAGAATTGCCATCGACCAACCTTGGGTTTCTTCCACAAGGTGCAATCAGATGGAATGGTCTTTTGTCTTACACTTTCTTATATTTCATTTTGATTATTTTCTTTACCTATTTCTATACTTCCGAAATTGCATTCAAAACCGATGAAGTAGCCGAAAACCTTCAAAAGTCAGGAGCTTATATTCCAGGGCATAAACCTGGGGCTGACACTGCCAATTATCTTAGTTACATCGCCAACAGGCTCAATGTAGCAGGAGCGTTGTTCTTGGCTCTCATTGCTGTATTTCCAATTATTTTCCAAGATAAACTTCAAATTGGAGATGGAACATTGACAGGAATTGTAGGTGGAACTACACTTTTGATTCTGGTTTCGGTAACCATTGAAACCCTCAAACAAATTGAAGCTCAAGCTACTTCTGTAGACTATAATCGGTTTACAAAGTACTAAGATAACCATTCTATCCTCACCCAACCTCTATAAGTGTCATCTTGAGCAAAGCGAAAGATCTCCTCAAGTGGTAAAATTAAACAGTAAAAACTCAAAAAATTAGTAATGTTCAAAATTAATTTCTACCTAAAATAGGGTAGTTTTTTAATATTTTTTTGACAATAAATCACAATTAGTGTTTAATTAAGGAACAGGTCTAGCAAAACTGTTTCGTCAATATTTTAGTTTCTAAAACTAATTTTCTACGTAGTTTAATCACTCAATTCAATCACCTTACCTATCAATGTTTACCATTATCTTACAACAAAAATCTACAGGCAAAAAAATTGCTATGGGTGTCCTTGACCAAAGTGTTTGGAAGATTGAAAAAAACTATTATTTTGATGAATCTGGCGTCAATCTTGACATATTATCCAAGAAACTTAAAACATATACTTGTCCTATAAAGCGATCGGTTTGCGATTATTATTACCTAAAATCTGATTTGAGTCAAGAAATTGGTTGGTGCTACGAAAATATATTACATCCATCTTTTAAGAAACTCAATGGAAAAATTGGCTTTTTTGGACTAGGAAGAGACCTAGAAATTATTGAAGAGCCTACTGAAGAATAAGAAAAATATCTGAAAAACTGTTTGAAAAAGCGTCTGATTTGTATCATAATTATTAAACAATCCAAATATGGAAATCATTGCAATCATAAATCAAAAAGGAGGTGTTGGTAAAACTACTACCGCTGTCAATCTGTCGGCTTTTTTGGGCAATAAAGGTAAGAAAGTTTTGTTAGTTGATTTTGATCCGCAAGGTCATGCCGGTGAACATTTGGCGTGTAGAAATAACAGCTTAGATATTTTGGATGCTTTATATGGTAAAAAAAACATAATGGACTGCCTTACAACCAGTTACAACAAAAACATCAAGGTGTTGGCTTCCAATGTCCAGTTAGGTCAATTTAATCAACTTCCACCGTCTGACAATCAATTTATTTTGCAAAAGCTAATTGCTACCATTCCACCCAAATCTTTTGATTTTGTGATTATTGACTGCCAACCTTCACTATCTCTTCTTACACTCAACGCTTTGACGACTAGTACCAAGGTTTTGTTGCCTGTACAAGCCGAATTTTTGGCACTGGATGGAATGATTCAGCTGATAAAAACACTGGTAGAAGTTCGTGCCAAACTACATCCAAAGCTACATATATTGGGTATTCTTATTACTATGTTTGACGGTCGGAATAAACTTAGTGTTGAGGTGCAATCGGAGCTTAATCGCAATTTTGCTAATGAAGTCTTCCAAACGGTTATTCCTCGCAACATTTCTTTGGCTGAAGCTCCATCTTTTGGTAAATCTATTTTTGAGTATAGTAGTAATTCCACAGGTGCTAAGGCGTATATGGATGCTGGAAATGAACTTTTGAGCCGTTTAAAATTTATGAAATAATGAATATATCAATATGAACGCCAAAGATTTAACGAACAAACGAGCTGAAGTAATCGCTTCCCTAAAACAAGTCTATGATCCAGAATTACCAATTAATATTTGGGATTTGGGATTGGTCTATGGAGTGGATATTGAAGAAGAAATAGAGCAAAAAATAGGTTTGGTATGCACGATAATTATGACATTTACCTCACCAAATTGCCCATCTTGTGAGGATATCGTGGATGATATCAAAGAAGCCGTTCTCAAAATCACGCACATCAACTCTTGTGTTGTAGATATAGTTTGGCAACCTGTGTGGAACAAAAATAACCTTTCCGAAGAGGTCTTGTTTGAAATTGGAATGTATAACTAGTAACTAAACAAAAATAACCCACTAAAATAAATTAAAATTTTTATCATAATGATTTTCACCAAACATCTTTCTCTCAAATTAATTTTTAGTCTTTCGTTTATCTTTTTACTAACCGTCTTTGTTGGGTTCTTTTACAGTCAAGATTTGGTCATTTTCGCTCAGGAAAACTCTACTAATAGTTATGATACCTTGAATAAACTTAACCTTTTTGGACATAAAGCTGATTTTAGTCTGATTTCAGTTCTTGGCAGAATTTTGTTTGTTCTTGTCTTGATTTCTGTGTACTGGTTTGTTTTGGATAAGTTTAGAAAATCCCTCAAAACCATTATTCCTGATAATTTTAAAATTAGACTTGTAACTGACTTGTCCGTAACTATTGGGACGGTTGTTTTATCATTTTTGACTATATCTTTGGTTTTTGCTGATAGTTTGAACGCTTTTTTGACGGGTATTGGTCTTATTTCTACAGCTTTGGTGTTTACATTGCAAGATTTTGTTGCAAGTTTCTTTGGTTGGTTACACATCCGAATTGGACATTTGTATACCAGTGGCGATGATATAACCCTGCACACCAATACTGCCAAATATAGCGGAAGAGTACTTCATATTGGGATTTTTAGAACGGTAATCAAGGTTAGGCTTGGCGATGACACGCTGGATAACGAGCAACCAACAGGTAGAACCGTCTCATTCCCCAACCACTTAGTACTCAAAGACAGTGTTGACAATTCTACTTTGAATAACAAAATTTTGTGGCACGCCATGAACTACACCGTTACGATGGAAAGTGATACAGATTTGACCAAAAAAATAATTCAAAAGATTTGCGATAAACAATTTCAATTTGCGCTGGATCACGATCATATCCACGATAATTCTCAAAACAAAAAAACGATTTATAAGCCCAAAATTTATTTGGATATTGCGCCTGAAGGCAAGAGATTTACAGTTTGGTTTGCTTGTAATCTTGGTTTTTATCGCGAAACGGTTAATCACTATTCTTTTGATATTCTTCGAGAGTTTGAAAATAATAACATTCATTTTGCCTATCCAACTCAGCGAATTGTTTTGGATAAATAGAGTATCCCCCCATTTTCCTATTTAGAGGGTACTCGCAAAGTTAGGGTTGTGTAGTGTCTAAGTTTTATAATATCTCAAAGATTTTTTCTAGTTCTGCTGGTTTGAGACTGGCACCACCAAGTAAAAATCCGTCAAGGTTTTCACATTCACTTAGTTCTTTGATATTGGTACTGGTAACACTGCCACCATACAAAACTTTGATGTTACTTAGGTTTTTATCTGTCAAAATGTGTTTAATAAAACTAAGATAGTGATTTACTTTTTGAGGGTCAAGAGCTTTACCTGAACCAATACTTGCAATAGGTTCAAAAGCAATAATAGTTTGTTGGTTTTTTGTATTGTTTTGAATTTGGTCAAAAATTGCTGGGTCATAACCTTCACTAATATTGTCAAAAATAGTTTCTAGCTCGTTTGCCAACTGGGTATGGGCTAGTTTTTCGTCTGTAAAACCAATACAATAAACAGGAATTAGGTTATTTTGCCCTGCAGATAAAATTTTATTTTTTATGGTAAGTAAGTCCAAATTGTAGTCTCGTCGTGCCTCACTATGCCCTATCATCGCGTAGCTACAGCCAATATTGGCAGACATTTGACCAGAAATTTGAGCTGTGTAGGCACCATTTTGAGCTGTGGAAATATCTTGAGAACCAATCTGAACACCTTGATTTGTAAGGGTGTTGAGGTAAATGCTCGGTGCAAAAATTACAAAGTCAAAATTAGCTTTATCTTTTAGGTCTATATATTTTTGAAATAAATTGATGGCTTCTGTGGTTGTGGTTGGGTTCATTTTCCAGTTAAATCCTAGGAAAAGTTTTTTGGTTTGAGACATAGTTTTAGATTATATTTAATTGTGTTTTAAGTTTATTTTAGGTTTTTAATAATTTGGGATTGAAGGTTGGCAAATTCTTGTGGGGTAGGGGCTGCTATTAGTTTTTGTTCTGATTTTTGGTTTATAGCTTGTCCGTCCACAAGTGGAATGAGGTGGAGATGACAATGCGGTATTTCCCGCCCATCTACTATTTGTCCAATTCGTTTACAGTTGGTAGCTTTTTTGATGGCATTACCAATTTTTTGAGCTACGGTTTGAATTGCCAAATAGTCTTCCAAAGGCAAATCTGTCCACTGATCTATTTCGGTTTTGGAAATTATGAGGGTGTGTCCCAAGCTGATTGGATAGATGTCCAAAAAAACAAAAACCCTATCGTTTTCGTAGATTTTGTAGGTGGGGATTTCACCTTTGATGATTTTGGTAAATAAGCTGGACATAATAAATATTAGATTAATATTAAATTGATTACCCCCTTAAATTAAACACAATTATTGAAAATCTGTCAACTTAGTTTACTGTAAAAAATAAATTAAATTAAGTTTTCTCTTGCCCAACCATCAACGCTTCCTGCCCCCATAACTAATACTAAATCACCATTTCTGAGGTGGTTTTTTATTGTGGTAATGAGTTTTTTGGTCATTTTACTGGCTTCAAATACTAGGTCTGTACTGTGATTACTAATTTTAATTAGATCTTTGGGTGTCAAAATAGATAAGTCGCTTTCTCGGCTGAGGTGAGTTGGGAGCCAATAGACTTTGTCCATACCCAAAAAGCAGTTTTTGTAGCCATTTTGAATATCTATGTCGTGTTGACGGAGGTTTTGGTGGGGTTGATAGACCAAAATTAGTTTTTGATTTTGAGATAAAGATTCAGTTGCCATTTGGAGGGTGGCAATAATTTCGGTTGGATGGTGTCCATAGTCAGAATACAGATTGGTGGCTAGTTTTTCAAAACGACGCTGGGTTCCTGGAAAACTATTTAACTCTATAAAAATATTGTCTACATCTAATTTGAGATCACCCAAAAAATTCATAATGGCAATTACGCACAAAATCCCATTTCGTCTTTTGAGTATTCCATCCAAAGTAATCCACTTGGTAGTCAAAAAATATTCTTGGTTATTAGGTTCGTTGTCCTGCAGAAAATAGATTTCCTTGCCGTCCAGCATCCTGCTAAAACTCAAATTGTATTTCTCAAAAACGATGTTCAGATAATTTTCTACCACTTGCCATGAGATGACGCTTTGGCATTGAGAAAAAAATTGAATAAAGCTCTCACAATAATCTTTTTCGGTTTTATATGTATCTGGATGATCGTAGTCCAGCGATGGCACAATTGCCAAATATGGTGCAAAATTAAGCATATTTCGATCAAATTCATCGCACTCATACACAAAATATTTGGAATCTTGGGTGTATTCTCCACTTTGTCCATAGCTAATATTGGTACCAATGAGGTAGCTAATAGGAATATTGAGTTGTTTGAATATCCAAACCAACATTCCTGTGGTGGTAGTTTTGCCGTGAGTTCCTGCTACTGCAATCATCTTGAGGCTTTTATCTTTGACGATGGTGTTAATCAGTTCATGTCTTTTGGTGATTTTGATATTATTTTGGTCGGCAAAAACCCTATGTGGATGATTTTGGGGTAGGGCGGAGGTGCAAATAATCCAATCAAAAGGTGTCTCTTGGTAGGTTTCTTGGATCTCTTCCATACTTTGTCCGATACTGATGTTTATTCCTCTAGCTATCAATTCTTGAGTGTTGGAGCTAAT
This sequence comes from bacterium, assembly GCA_043778455.1. Classification (GTDB taxonomy): domain Bacteria; phylum Patescibacteriota; class JACMRA01; order JACMRA01; family JACMRA01; genus JAYTWQ01. The sequence continues at coordinate 1,099 of JAYWGE010000013.1, read as the reverse complement.
TTGAGCATCGGAACCACAGACTTGATAACCACAATCCAAACTTAGATGAGCCAATGGACATAGTCCCGATCCACCAATTCCTGAAAAATAAATGTTCATAAAAATATATTGATTAAGTTTTTTACACCAACTTTTTCTGACAGATTGAAACTAACTGAAGTAGTAGTTCTTAGATTCTGAAATAAATTCAGAATGAGATACTTGGAGTACAGGGTAAATATTTAAAATGTTGCTTAGAAAAAAATACTATTTTCAACTTTTGGAATTACTAAAAAATTAAGCTTAGACCGATATTGCCGTTGTCTTTGATCTCATAAATTTTGGCGTCTCGTGTGTCTCCAAGGTTGATAATATCTTCTACTTTTTCCACCCTATGATTGGCTAGTTTGGAAATGTGAATCATGCCTTCTTTGGTTGTACCATCTATTTGGGCTACAGCTCCAAAAGGTAACATTTTAATAACTTTAGCAGAGACTTTATCACCAATAGAATAGGTCTTAATTAGGCTCAAAATATAGTTTTTACAGGCTTCTACTGACTCAAGATTGCTACCATAAACACAAGTAACACCTGTTTCGTTTTCCAGGTCAATGTCCGTTCCAAATTTTTCTTCCAAGGCTCGGATGATTTTACCTCCCGTTCCGATTACATCTCCAATTTTGTTTATTGGCACGGTTAGTTTGAGTACGATTGGGGCGTATTGACTAATATTTGGTCTTGGTGTGTCAATACATTTTTTCATCACATCTATGATATGTATTCTACCTACTTTGGCTCTGACTAGGGCTTGTTTGAGAATATCTACCGTGAGACCTGCCACTTTGTTGTCCAGCTGAATGGCTGTAATTCCTGTGCTGGTACCTGTAACCTTAAAGTCCATATCGCCGTGGTGATCCTCCAAGCCTTGAATATCAGTCAAAACTTCAAACTTGGGAATAAAATTACCCGCAACTCTGTATTCAATAATATCTAAAGTCTTTGAATCGTCTTGATTGGGTGTTTTGTATTCTGAAAAATATTGACCACCAATAGCTTCAGCAATTTTTTGGCTACCGATATTTGCACGGTCAAAGGGATATTTAATATAAGAATATTTGAC
>JAYWGE010000012.1:0-3262 GCA_043778455.1 bacterium | reverse complement strand
CACCATACAATTTTCCCAATTTATGTTCAACAAAAACCAAACCGCTATATCCACTCCACTCAATTCCAAGCAAATGTATGCCTCCACTGCTTCTACTTTTTCTCTTATTATAGGTGGTTTTGCCTTATTTTGGATTGTGATGTCCCTTGCCAGTTTTGTTATCCCACAAAGTAACCAGCCCAATGGTATGTTTCAAAGTAGCTATTTAACCTGCAATGGCTATGGCAACAATTATGGTTCTGCTCCAGCACCAACAACCAAAACCAAAGGAGAAATCAGTGAATGTATTACTACTTTGGACAAAGAAAATGCAACAACCCAAAGTGCAAACCAAAAAATGGGACTAATTAGTTCTGTTACAGCTTTTGTAATAGCGAGTGGATCTTGGTTTTTTCACACCAAAATACTCAAAGATGAAGAGGTTAAAGATTAGTTTGAATGAAAGTTATCACGAAACGATATGAAAAAGTGATAGTAAAAGTTGGGTGGGGGAAAGTATAATTAGTTCAAATCTCTGACGACTTGGCAATCTATTTTAATTTGTTCAATCAACTTGGCAATACCCTCAAATTTGGCTATTGGTCTGAGGTATTGAGTTAGTTGTAGTTCAACCGTTTGATCGTAAATGTCCATATCAAAATCCAAAATATGGCTTTCCAGTGTAGTCTCCCAAAAATTATATGTGGGGGCGTTTCCATAGCTTGTGGCACAAAGATACCAGTTATTTTTAACTTTGATTTTGGAAGCATAGATGCCTGTTGGAATGTGTTTTAACTGGTTTTGATTTAAGAGTTTTGTCAGCTCAGGTTGAATATTTGCGGTAGGGAAACCAATTTTGCGACCTTCTTTTCGTCCGTGAACCACAACTCCCACTATTGTGATTGGATTGGTTTTTAGATTATCGTTTATTTCGTCGTTTTTTACCATATTTATCGCTATATTTATCAGTTTGTTTGTCATTGAGACTCAATTGGTTAGCTGAGTCAGTGTGAAGATGTAAAGGTTGGTTGGCTTTTTGGTTGTTGACAACAGGATTGTCGTGCAAATTTTGACCTGTGATAACTACAATCTGATCGCTTGGATCAACCTTAAAATGTGGAATACTGTGGGTTGGCTTTTCAAAATTTGTGTTGTTATTTGTGTCATTGTTTCCAACTAAATCCTCAAATGTCATATCATTTTGAAGGGCTGGAATAACCGAATCGTCGCCAAAAAATCCAACCAATTTAGCATCTGTTCCGTCGTTTGTTTCACTTTCTAGCTCATGTTCGTATTGAATAACAAAAGTTGGAGCAGGTGGCACAGGTGGTAATTGAGCTGGTGGAGTTGTCATAAAATCATCTTGAAGAGTTTCCATTTCTTCGGCAACCATTGCTTTATCATAATCACTCAAGCTCAAATTGGAACTTAACCTGGGAATGTTTGTAGCAGGAATTTGGATTGTTTGAAAGCTGTTTTTGATGTCGGAGATTGGTAATATTGTTGGTAACACTGTTGGCAGTTTGTTAATAGATTGAATGGTTGGTTTTGGTAGTTTGTTGATACTGTTAGTGTGATAGTTATTTTCTACTTTTTGTTTAGGTTTTCTTCGGATATTTCTATAGATAAACGCCGCGCTGACTATTAAAATTAACAACACTAAAGTACTAATAGCCAAAATTAGATTGATACCTTTTGGTAGATTATTTAGCAAATTATCAAAAAAACTATTGGATTTATTGGCTGTCAAAGATGTTGGTTTTTCGTTTATTGTGTCATTATTAATTTCTTGATTAACACCTTTGTTTACTACTGTTTTGTCCAAATCTTGCGCTTGAGCTGTAATAGAAAATGTTGAGGCTCCACAAGTATAAAATATTGTCTGAACTGTGGTGAGATTTGCCACTTTGTTATTACCCGCATCGACAGATCCATTAGAGTTGCAATTTGCATTAGGGTTGGTTGTTAACCCTGTTGTCCCAAAGTTTTTTTCACCAAAATGTTTAACCTGAATATTTAAGTCTTGATTGAGAAAGCTGGAATCAAGATTAGCTGTGATTTTGACGGGTTTGGAAAATATTAAATGTTCACCCTCTTGACCAAAGCCAAAAATTTTAGTTTTAGTTTGATTTGTGTTATTTGTGTTTTCATTTTCATTTTGAAAAGTAGCTGGGATATTTTGCTGTATGTTTTGCGGTTCATAAAAATTAACTTTAGCAATTGCCACCTCTTCGTTTTTGGTATTTTTTATAGTTGTGTTTGGAGAAATTATTGCAATCATGTCCCCTTTTGTGTTTTTTAGATTAACTTCCAACAGATTTGTACTAGGAATTATACTAGAATTTGTGTTAATTTTATTACTAGTGCTAGAGATAATTGAGTTAACATTTGAGATATTAGAACTAGCTTGGGCGCTGGTTGTTGCAACAATTGAGTTTCTGTTGGTTGGGTTCGGATTAATGTTTGAATTAATATTTGGTGTAAAAGTAGGCTGTATAGGTGCAATAGGCAAGGGGTTTGTTTTTGGCTCTAAAACTGTCTCTGGAGTTGGTGGAATTACTGGCAAAACAGGTGGCAAAGCTGGAGTTTGGGGGCTAACAACAGGAACTGTTGAGGTTGTCTGAACAGGGGTAACAGGGGTAATGGGTGTAGTTGGAATTACTGGATCGGCTTGATAGTTTGCGTTTTTGCTACACTGAGTATCGCTATAATTACCATAACCAGCAGGGCAATCTTCAGCAGTCGTTCCGTTTGATATTGCGGGATAAGTCTTGGCAACCACAGTGCAATTAGTGTTACTAAGAGTATCGGTTCCATTGCATGAGTATGTTGTTTGGCGGTTACTTTCCAAAACACAATTGGCACCACTAAGAGATCCTTGGGAGCAAGTATATTTTGCAACATAGCTACACTCGTCGTTGTTCAATGTAAATCCAGCTTTGCAAACTTTTGGGGCTGAGATTTGGGGATCAGGAGTTTCTATCACAGCAGTGACAGTTGGTGTTAACCCTCCAAAAGCCATTACCAACCCTAGGGCAAATAAAAAGAATTTTGAGTGGATGTTGGAGTAAATATTTATTTTTTTTGTAGTCATATTTATTTTTTTGTGTAATTTTTTATTTTATTCCAAGCATTGACTTCCTTGAAGTGAGCCTCCATCAGGACAGCTTTTAGTAGCAGGAGCGGAACATTGAGTATTTTGGAGGGTAAATCCTTCTGGGCATTTGTCATTGTAGCTTTCGTTAGCGTAATAATTGTAGGTGGTGCCAAGGCAATTTGTGTT
>JAYWGE010000011.1:0-3269 GCA_043778455.1 bacterium | reverse complement strand
TAGTTGGTAATTTGGTCAAACTGAGGGCTTTGTTGATAGCTTCAGTGATATTATTTGAATCACTATTTGAATCACTATTTGAATTATTGTTTGGACTTGTACTAAAAATTCTTTTCTCCAAAACATTGATGAGAAATTTGGCATAAGTATCAGAAATATGACTGTTGTCGTGATAAACCACAATATTGTCAATTATGACAGGGCATTTGGTGTTATAGCAAAAAAAGTCAAGCATATCAATTGTTTTGACCTCAAGTTGTTTGAGAATTTTGGTTTGCTCATCATATTTTGTCTTGGCAATAATTGCTTTTGGTAATGTTAGTGAGCATTTTTGGATGTCAGTTGAGTTTTTACTCAAACATTCGGGTATTTGAACATTGTCCATAGGTCTTGGAGTATCTAGTATTGTGATCACTTGCCCAGAAATTGATTTTAGCTTATTAATGTAATCTGTGTAGGCTGTGGGTGTTGAGTTCAAATAAATAACCCCAGAATTAATAATTATATCAGGTTTAATTTTTTCTATTTGTAACATTGCCTCATCTCTCCAACTATAACATTCGGTATAATCTCGTTTTAGAGAATTGTCGTAGTGAGTTATATTTTGCATTGGACAGCCTGATTTGGTATAAATCACCAGTTTATAGTTATTGTTTTTGGCAATTTTATTGATGGCACCAACCCAGTGATAACTATGACTATCACCAATTAACACCATTGTTTTATTAGACTTTGTATCCCCGATCGTACACTTGGGATCATTAAAAACAGGAATTAGGTCTAGTTTATTTTCTATACAGCCAAATTTTGGTTTGTCGTCAATAAATTTATCTAGCGGCATTACCAAATTATCTGGCAAGGTTTTGATTTCTAATCCTTCTTTGACTTTTTGGATTATAGCTGATTCGGTAGCGTCTGTTGTCTGTGTGAGATTATTTTTTAGGTTATTTTGAATATTACTTTTGGTTATGGCGTTTTTGATACTTTGATTTTTGAGATAAATCGCACCTACAGACAGACTACTTGCAATCAGAATTAACGCTAAACCCAGCAAATATGTTTTGACCAGACTGAATTTGACACTTTGATTATGCCGAATTGGGTTTTCTATTAGACAATACGAAACGATTGCCAAAACAAAAGAAACAATAACAATACCAACTTGATCTTTGAGGTCATTTCGCTCCCCTGCCAATAAGAAAATCACAAACAAGGGCCAATGCACAAGATACCAACTGTAGGACACTTTACCAACAAATTGAAAAATATTCTTTCCAAAAATATACTCAAAAGAATAAGGGTTAAGATTGACACCTGAAGCAACGATAAGTGCTGTGGCAAGAGTAGGAATTACCGCCCAAAAGCTAGGGTAAGGCATAGATTCAGTAAAAGTAGCTAAGGCATAAACCAAACTACCAAAACCAACCCAAGACAAAATACTCCCAATTTTTGGTGAAATGTTAACAAACTTATTGATATTGACCGCCAACAAAGCTCCAATTGCCATTTGCCAAGCTCGGGTATGCAGACCAAAATATGCCCATGGCTGACTACTGGTCGTAATAGTGTAGGACAAATATAAACTGATAGCAATAACGACAATCAAAACAGCTGAAACTACATTGCCAAAGTAAGATTTTTTACTAAATAACTTGGCAAGAACTAACATTATCAGTGGCCAAATAAAGTAAAACTGCTCTTCTACACACAGCGACCAATAGTGCTGAAAAGGGGTTGGAATTGTACTGGTATTAAAATAGTCTGTACCATTGATAGCCAAGCGGTAATTAAAAACTGAAAGAGTCGATGACAAAGCATCCCAGCTATAATCAACAAATTGCAATGGAGACAACCAAATCCAACTTGCCAACAAAGTACAAAGCAACACAAAAATAGACGCAGGTAAAATTCTCAAAATCCGCCTCGCATAAAAATGAGCCAAAGAAACGGTGTTAGTCTTGATAGATTCAAGAAAAATGTGTCGGGTGATTAGGTATCCAGAAATAACAAAAAAAATATCCACTCCAATAAAACCACCCTTGAGACCAATACCAGAATGAGCCAAAACTACGCAAATAACAGCAATAGCTCTAAGCCCTTCAATGTCAGGTCGGAATTTTCGAATCGTTGAGGTAATTTGATTTGTATCAATATTGTTCATATCTTTGTAATTGTAAACCACTTAGGGAAAACTGTCAAATAAAAAATCTCCCATTTTATTGAGATGACACTGGAGGATAACAAAATTAATCTTTCAACTTGTATTGATTGCTTTTTACCAAGTTGAGTAAATAAAGTAAATCGGTTTATTATTAACCTTATTATTAAAAGTAATTTGGTGTGCAGATTTGTGAAAGTTGATAATATTTGAGTATAAACTAAACTAAAAAAACAAGGTTATTCTATGGTAATTTTACTTTAGTGTAAAACAATGAACTTTGAGTGAATGAGTTTTGAGTGGCTTGTGTAATTTGTGATTTTTGCTCAGTTATTTGAATTGATTGAGTTGGTTCATTGGCAAGAGAAACTTTGGACTGGTTTGATAAAGAATTGATTGAAAAACAGATATTACAAAGAAGAAAAATTGTTACAAAAGACAGTACAAGTCCTTGCAAGTGGTTTTTGGTAATTTTTGTCATATGTTTGTGTTTTAGGCTTATGTTTATATATTTGTTCCCTACCCAACTTTTATTATTACCTTTTCATTAAACAGTAAATACTTTTGTTCAAAACAATTTTATGTGTAAGTTTGTAAATGTTGACAAAGAAATGGGTTTAAGACTTAAATTTTGACTTTAGTTTGTGTTTTTACCCCTTCGTAAAAAGGGGAGCTATTTTGTTTGGGGTTTTAAGTTTTGTAAACTTATTTTTATTTTTATTATCTACCTTGGATTTTTCGCAATTTGGCAAGGGTGCTGTTGACGGTTTTTTGTTCAACCTCTTTTGATTTGACTTCTTGATTTGGATCAGATTGGTGAGAGTTAGGCTTATTTATGTGTGTTTTAACGATTACCGAAACAACTTCGCTGTTGTCAAAAACAACTGTTGGTTGAAATAGTTTATTGCGAGTTTCCACAAACTTGGCGTGTTGATCATCTTTGTTTTCAATTTCTTGTGTAGTTACACCACTTGCATTACTAGTATCATCGGCACCGATAACTTTAATGTCTTTGGGTTTGTTTAGATCTAAAAGACTAGCTTGAAGTTTGTTTTGAATACCTTCAGAAATTGGTGAAGTAGAAATTATATCAGGCATATCGCTTGGTAAG
>JAYWGE010000010.1:0-10002 GCA_043778455.1 bacterium | reverse complement strand
TTATATAAACTTAGTCAATATTTGTATTGTCTATTTTAAACTGGGTTTAGCTATATATCTACGCTTAGCCACAGTTTATACTCAAATCATACCCAAATCCAATTAAACTTTGACGAAAATAAAAAAACTTGTTATAATTATTACATAAGTTAGTGTAGTAATTTTCCTATTCAAAGCTAATTAAAATTGCCCCAAACTTCATCTATAACAAAACCAATATTCTTATAACACCTTAATGACAAATTACCGACGCAAACCACGATCTAGCTACAACAATCAGCCAGAATTAGCCCACATCATAAATCAAAACATCCGCCACCCAGAAGTCAGAGTGATCAATGGTGAAGGTGAAATGGTAGGAACATTTAAGACCTCCGATGCACTCAAACTAGCTTTTGACCAAGAGATGGATCTTATTGAAATTAACCCAAAAGGTATTCCTCCTGTGTGCAAAATGATGGACTACGCAAAGTTCAAGTACCAATTGAGCAAAGCTGATGCTAACAAAGCTGAGCCAATCAAGGAAAAAACCCTACGAATGTCAGTTAGAATTGGGCCTCACGACCTAGAAAATAACTCCAAAAAAGCTGATAAGTTTTTGCTAGATAAAAATATTGTTAAGGTACAAATAAGAATGCGAGGACGAGAAAAATCTCATCCCGAGATTACCATAGAAGTTATGAACCAATTTTTGTCAATGTTGACAGAGCAGTATGATTTTGTATCCGAGCCAAAACTGGCAGGAGATAGTAATATTGCCGTTCTCAAACTTGCCAAGAAAAAAGTTGTTTAAAAAATAAAAAAACACTTACATCTGTAAGTATAAAAATTAAGATTACCTCTTTCGTTTGCCCCTTTATTAAGGGGTTGTTGTAATACAACGGGGTTATTGGTATACTCAAAATTTGTAATAATCTTTCTTCAACAAGTTAGGTATTTTGTATTGACTTGACTAATTTGCAAATATAACTCATTATTATAATGGGAATAACATAGACAAAAAAACTATTTTTATCACTTTCTCGCAAAAAAAACTCTCGCAAAAACCTTTACCATTTTTATTTATCCATTTACCAACGCTATGCAAGATTTATCAACTATAATCTTGAGTTTAATTAGTGTAATTTTGGGCAGTATCTGTAGTTATTTATTTTATAAAACCAAGCAAAATAGCAACCTTAAGTACACCCAAAATGACATTCAAGACATTCTCAAGCAACAAGAAGTAACCAATAACGAAAAACACGAAATAGAATTTCAACAAAAATTGCAACAAAAAATTACTAGCTATAAGGTAGATTTGGAAGAAAAAAACCAAATAATTCTTGATAAGCTAAAACTACAAAACCAACAAGAGCTTTATGAACAAGAAAAACAAGTTAGAGCTTATGAGATAGAAATTCAAGACAAAATCAACAAAAAAGAAGAACAACTCAGCGGTAGACAAAATTTATTGGAAGAAGAAAAAATCTCTATTACTGCCCAAAAACTTGAGCTAGAAAAAACCAAGCAGGAACTCAAAAACATTCGGGAATTGCTTATCAATAAACAAAAAAAGATTGATGCAGATATTGTGTCTAAGTTGGAAGTTGTGGCTAGTTTTACCAAAGATCAAGCCAAGCAATATATCCTTACCAAATCAAAAGACGAAATAGGTCAACAGCTAATTACTCTCCAACACAAAATGCTGGTAGATGCCGAAGATACTGCCAACCAAAAATCTCGAGAAATAGTCTCTCTTGCTATCCAACGGTGTTCCAGTGAAGTAACCAACGAAATGACAGTTACTGCCGTCAAACTCAATGGCGATGAAGACAAAGGAAAACTCATCGGCAAAGGTGGGAGAAATATCCAGTGGCTAGAAAAAACTCTTGGTGTAGAGCTAATTATTGATGACACACCCGAAATTGTAACCATCTCTGGATTTAGTGGAATTAGAAGACATATTGCCAAAAAAACCGTAGAAAAACTAGTTACTGATGGCAGAATCCACCCATCTTCTATTGAAGAGATGTATGAAAAAGCCAAATCTGAAATTGCAATAGATATTCAAAATGCAGGTGAAGAAGTGGTCAATGAACTTGGTATTTATGATTTTCCACCCAAGCTGGTAAGAATTATCGGTAGGCTCAAATTCCGAACTAGTTATGGTCAAAATATGCTTAAACATAGCCTTGAAATGGCAAAGTTGGCAGGATTGTTGGTAGATGAATTAAGTGCGGCTTTTCCATCTAGTTTTGAAATTGACAAAATGGCTTGTATCAAAGGTGCGCTACTTCATGATATTGGCAAAGCTGTGGACGAAGAACAAATCCCCAAAGGTAATCACATTGAACTGGGCGAAAAAATTTGTGATATGTTTGAACTGGACTGGAAAATTAAAAAATGTATTTCTAGCCACCACACCACAGGTGGAGATTATCAAAGTTATGACGATAAAGAAAATGGTTTTTGTATAGAGGCTTGTATCGTGGACGCTTGTGATAATATTAGCGGTAGCCGACCTGGAGCTAGAAAAGAAACTGCCGAAGCCTATTTTCAAAGGATGGATGCCCTAGAAAAAATTGCTAATAGTGTAACAGGCGTCAAGAAATCTTACATTATGCGTGGCAGTCGTGAGTTGTGGGTTTTCTTTGATCCAGACACCACCAACCTTGCCAGTGTCCACACCGCCACCACCCAAATTGTCAACAAAATCAACAGTTCCATCAAGTCTCCATTTAAGATTCAGGTCAACTGTTTCCTAGAAAACCGTATTGTAGAATTTGCTGGTTAAATGTCGTAGCGGAGGGTTTACCCCTCCATAAAACACCTCAGCCTATCGTTAACATAAAACGCTAAACTTAAATTGGCAACTGATTCGGCGATATAAAATTACCTATTGGACACCTTATTACCCCCCCCAACCAAAAAAACCCAAAACTAAATGTCATCCTGAACTTGTTTTAGGATCTAATAGCTCAAATAGAAATATACAGTTATAATTAATAATTCTACAAATAAATAAAATTACCTAAAAAACACCTTTTAGATTCTGAAATAAATTCAGAATGACATATTTGGAGTGTAGTATAAATGTTTAGATTGTTGGTTTTTGAATTATTTGTAAGATAACTTAAGTTTCTCTATTTGGGTTTAAGAAAGAGGCAAAAAATCCTTTTATATAATTGATTTTTATTACAAAATGAACTACAAAACATCGCTTCCAACAATAATTGGCAAACCAGTTAAAAAGACCTCTAAATCCTCAAGATGTATTTATATTGCCATAGTTATAGTTTGGATTTTGGTTTCGGTGGTTATTGTCTCTTTTGGAATAAGTTTTTTTTATCAACCTATTTTGCAACAGCCAAATTTAAGCTCAACTATTTCAAACAATGTTTCAAATATAACTTCAAAATTTGTTCAAAATAGCTCAAAAATAGCTCAAAAAACAAGTGTTTCAGCTGTTTGGAAAATACCTTCGTCACAACAAAATTCTAACTTAGTTCCAATTATTAATTTTTCCAGTAGTTCAAAAGACATTTTTACTATAAGCTCTATTGTTATTCCAATAAATAGTTCCTCAAGTTCTAATTTAGCCATTAGTTCCACAGACGAATCAAGCAAAATGCAAGATAATGCTTCTACAAAAAAATATTCTGGTTTAGATTTTCAAGATATTTATGAAAACACCAAATATGACAAAGTAATTCAAGACAACACCAAACCTGCTATTTTTATTGAAGAAACTCAACAAGCCAAGAATGTTAATAAACATATTCAAGCTATCGCCGAAAATCGTGGCTACAAGAGGCGACTACAAGCAATTGAAAGTGAACTTATCCCTGTAGATGGTCAACGACTTCAATCTGAATCCAGAGATGCTTGGTTGTTATTAAAGCAAAATGCCAAAAAAGAAGGAATCAATCTAATCTTAGTGTCAGGTTATCGCTCAGTTATGGATCAAAAAAATTTGTTTATCAACGATCTTGCTCCAACATATAATCCAGAAAATATTCTCAATGGCTCTGTGGATATTGCTCTAAATAACATTATGGATACCCGATCTATCCCTGGATATTCTAGACATCACACTGGTTACACTATGGATTTTGGTTGTGATAGCGGTGAGTTATTGACTTTTAAGGAGACGGCTTGTTATGATTGGATCAAGAAAAATAACTTTGCTCAAGCCAAAAAAGTAGGATTAATTCCATCTTATCCCGCTGGTGTACCCAAACAAGGCCCAAAACCCGAAGAATGGGAGTTTGTGTGGGTGGGTAAAATGGAATAGTGGTAAAAAATAACCTACTGACAAAAAGTATAAATTTCAAGATTTAATGATTCAAATAGAGGGCGTGTATATTTTTTAATCACAAGCCACAAGCTACTCTTATTCTACTATCCTGGTAATATATTTTGTCAAGTATATACCCAAACCTTTGTCAACATTCATAAACTTACACACAGAATTACTTTGAAAGTAAGGATTTACTACTTAGTGAAAAGTAATTAGTGTAAGCTTAGGTGGGGAACAAGTATACTTAAATTATACCCAAATTGGTCCCAAATTTTCTACTTGCTTATTTTGGTTATATTAAAGAGCAAAATATTAGGAATATCCACTTGGACACCACAGCCAATATCATAAGAATCACAACTAAAACTCTCATTATTACCATAGATACTGGGGTAAAAACCTCGGGTTTTGGAAGTAATTTTGAGTATATCACCTTCAGAATAAGTTTTAAAATTCCAACCTTCTTTGCTCAAAAACTGTTTTTTATCTTTATTTTCTAGTACCACAACATCTTGCTTATCATAATTTTTACCTTTCTTAATTACACTATAAATATCACTGGTTTCTTTGCTCATCCCATCAAAAATAGTTTTATCTGGAGTCAAAAACATAGAAAATGACTGATTGTCTTTACTCGTATAGATGCCATACATTTTTTTGGCAGTGTTGTTTTTAATCATATCTTTGGTCAGCGTCCCAAGACTTTCTTCAGGTGATTCTTTGTTGATAAATAGCTTACCTGTGTACAAATCTCCCAATTTTTCGTCAAGATAGATTCCATTTGTTCTGCTATTTGGATCACCTTTGTTACTCCAATCCCAACCACCAGCTATATCATAGGTTTTTTTGTCCAAACTGTGGTAATAATTACCTGCCAAATTGCTACCATCTTGTTTGAGATTGAGTTCCACAGCCATTGATCCGATGTAGCCATATAATTTTAGATCTTTGAGAGCTGGGGTTGAAGATGAACTGTTTGGTTGTTGAAACACTTCTTGATTTATTTTTTTTATCCTCTCTTCATCTTGTTTTCTGTATTCTTCCATCTGCTGATCACTTTGAAAAGTAGAAGAAAAACTATAAGAATTACCATAATTATTGACTATATTATTGTACTCAAACTTGTCCTTGGTATTGTCAAAACTTTTGGCTATCATATTGCCATAACAAGATGGTTGGGTGTATTTGGAAATAGTATTTGCACAGAGATTGTAACCAAACTCAGCGTATTTTTTTGCATCTTGAGATTTTTGATACGACAAAGCTATTAGCCCAAAGTTACAAACAACTGAAATTGCAAGTAAGATACTAAGACTTTTAAAGTTGATGGTCAGGCTAAATTTGTTATTGTCAATTTTATTGGCTTGTGTGGTTGAATTTGTGGAAATATCAGACATATAAAAAATATTTTAGAAAGAATTTAGAGAAAAGAGTTTACAATTTAACCCATCTTTTGTAGAAAACCAATGTTTAAGTTACAAATTTTAATAAAATAACAAACTGGTGTAGTAGAGGCCATTTTATATCAATACCACTTCCAACTTGCATTAATTATTTTTTATTAAGTAGTAATTTTTTTTGTTCAAAGCAATTTTGTATACAAGTATGTAAAAGTATGTAAAAGTTAATAATGTTTAAGTGTATACCTACATTATCTAAGTTGCCAATTTGGACTTGCTGTTTTATGAAATTTTATAGAAGGATAAACACTCCGCTACGACACTTAATTGATTGGTTTTTTAGAAAAGAGTTTTAACACTTGGTGTCTTTTTGGCAAAAATGAATTTTGCGAGTAATCCGAAAGTCTACATATTTAAAATTGCCTTTATGTTCAAGGTCTAGCAGCTTATGTTTGTCAATCGCTGTACCAAAAAACTCGGCTATTCTTTTTTTTTGTACTTCAAAATTAAACTCACTAGCATCAAACATTAGATTGGTTCCCGCCTCGGTTTGGATAATTATATCTGTGTCAGATAGGCTTGGATAAGTGATAGTTAGTGGTTTTAAGTCAATAGTTTTGAGATAATCAAAGAGTTGGTTTGTTTGCAAAAATCGTTTTAATTGGATGTCATTTTTGCTAAAATCATAATCCTGCAATGTAAATTTTTGGGAGAGGTTGCCCGTAGTTTGAACCGCCAAGTTGTAAGGTTTTTCTACCGTAACAAGATTATACCAAATCCCTGCTTTGTCTTGACTCAAAATAGTGCCATCCTTAGCAATTTGCCAGTATTTTTGCTCGTTATTTTCTTTGACAGAAAGAGTTAAAAGTGGTTTTTTAGTTTTGATATTCAAATCAATAGAATTAGGCCAAGATTTGCGTTCTATTTCCACCGATTCAACGCTTGGAAACAGCTGCTGGGCAGAGGTTGTGAGGTTCATATTGTTAATAAACCAGTACTGATTGTTAGGGAAGAGACCATACAGTTTGTTTTTGTTAAAATAGTTGACCAAATCTATATTTTGCTTTTGATTGAGGTAGCTATTATCCAAAAATTTTATGTTGTATTGCCTGATTATGAAGTATTGGTCAAAAAACGCCAAATAGACAAAGAACCCAAGAACTGACAAACAAATAAGTGAACAAAGTGCATAATTGCCGTGTTTTTGAGGTTGAAAATTGATTAGTTTTTGATTGATTTTGCGAAACCATTCCTTGTCGTAATATTTTTCTTTAGTTGTCAAAAACCAGTTGCTAACCTTAGTGTTAATTTTTTGGTCAGGATTGTCTTGGATTGTGGGTGCAAAAATTTTTTGAATTTTATCTTTGTCGGTAGCAAAAGTTTTGGTATTTGAGCCACCAACCCCCAGCGTCGTTTTGGGAGATTTGTTAGTATTCCAGACTTTTTTGGCACTAAAATTAGATTTATTTATAGTTCTCATTTTTGGTTTGTTGAAAAGTAATTTATCTAGTTCCTGTTGTATTTGGCTCTAATAAAAAACCCAAATAGTGAAACTTTAAAATTTAGTGTAATCCCAGTCCTAAACTGTCATCCTGAATTTATTTCAGGATCTAATACATCAAATAGAAATATAAGCTAAACTTAATATTCTACAAACAAATAAAATTATCTGAAATAATAATTTTTTAGATTCTGAAATAAATTCAGGATGACATATTTGGAGCGTGGTATAAATGTTTAAATAATGTCAAAACGTTTTATGGAGATAGGCTTGGGTTGTTGTGTTTTATGGAGGGATAAACCCTCCGCTACGGCTTTGTTTAAACTTTTATTTTCTAAAAAAAACTTTCGGCACCTATTTGGATTTCTTTTTTGCCAAAAGCTATTTCGTCCATCGCAATTGGTTTGAGGATGTGTAGGTCGTAATATGCCAAGGCTTTGGCCTCCAAAATTTGCCTAAATAATTGCTCGGTCAACCTGACATCGTTCATACAGTAGTCAATCAACTCCAGCCATTTGCCTTGTTTGTGGTAGTGGCGATAGACAGAATAGGTGTCGGTTTTGATGTCTTCTTCAAAGTTTGCTTTGCATAGGTCGTTGAGCTTGAGCTTGAAACCAATTTTTTCTTCTACTTTGACCATAATGTCATAACAAGGTAGTTGCAGCAAGTTAAAATCTGCATATTTTTGAAGTACAGGCAAGTCAAACCATAGATGATTATAGCCAATAACCAGATCGCAATGCTTGAGTAAACCAATAAAATCTTTGATATTCTCTTCCAAAAAAGCAATATATGCACCCTTACCATCGTTGAGCCAACTGATAAAAGCCCCACAAACCGAAACTCTAAATTCCTTGGTGTCAATGTGATTTAGTTCACTTGGAGAATAGGTTTCTATGTCAAAAGTTATGTAGTTCATATATTTTAATAATACCAAAACTCTGGTTTTTAGTCAAGCTAATGTTTAAAAATTCTCCCTTATTAACTTCAAACCTTTTACTAAAAGTTAAAACATATCATTGAGAACTCATTTCAGAATCTGAAAAGTATTTTTTTAGTTAATTCTATTTATACCAATGTCGTTTTTAACTTGCATTAATCAACTTACTTTTTATAATTACCTTTCATTAAGTAGTAAATTCTTTCGTTCAAAGCAATTTTGTATGCAAGTCTGTGGATTTTGACAAAGAAATAGGTATATAAGTAGCTTTAAGACTAACTGCAAAACCAATATTAACTTGACAAAAATCAAAATATCTGCTACAATTATAAGGTTTGCTATAGCTTTAAACTTAAATTAAAAACTTAGCATAAAACAGCACAAAATCACAAAAACCTATACTTATAACTTCATTATGGCCAAGAGCACCGATACCAAAAACACTTTCTATTCAGATGCAACAGCTAAATGTACCAACTGTGGCTCCATTTATTCTCTAGGTTCCACTATCCAAAATCTTTCTATTGAAATCTGTGGTAACTGCCACCCATTTTATACAGGTAAATCAGTTTTGGTAGATACAGCTGGAAGAATTGAGAAATTCCAAACTAGATTAAACAAAGTTTCAACCGAAGCCAAAGTTGCCAAAGTTGCCAAAGTTCGAAAGACTACTCAATCTTTGTCTGATCTCATTGCTGATGACAACAACACAGCACCTGCTCTTACAGAAACAACAACACAAGAATAATTGCAAAATTAGATTAATATACCCCTAAAACAAGGGGAGTTTTTGTTTTGTGGTTTAAATTTGGTTACAAAAAATATCCTACAAAAGTAAGATAGATGAATTATAATTTGATGGCGGAGGTGATAGGATTCGAACCCATGAACCTTTCAGTTGCCTGTTTTCAAGACAGGTGCACTCGACCACTATGCGACACCTCCACTCATTTAAGTATAAATAAATTTGAGCTTCTTGTCAAGGTTTTTAAGTTTTTTAATTAATTGATTACATTGAGACGCCATACAATATCTTATAATAACCGCTCAATGCTTCAAATTTCATTTGTGTATAATAATCATATGGATGAGATTGAGATTGAGATTCATTTATAGCTTTTTCTTTTTCTATGGATTCCATAATAAGATTTCTTACTTCATTAAAATCAACATAGCCTTTTGAATCTTTTGGCATACTAGTTCCACTTGGTAATAGGTCATAAACTTGATTTATCAAAACTTTCCACCGCTCACCACTATTGGCACATATATAAATCTCATCTCTTAAGCTAAAAACATAACTACTTGCCATATTTGCTTTAGCTTGTATTTGTCCAGCTTTTTGGTTATATCCAGTGTTTTGATAAGGCTGATATTTGTTATATTGCAGATTAGCTAGTTCATTCATTTTACTCCAGATTCTGTTTTTAAGCTCTTCTTCTTTATTAGTTGCTTCTATTGATTCAACTTGTGTATTCCCTTCACCAGAGCTATTTTCTATACCATAAAATGTTTGCTTGTTGTGTATGTGTGTGAGATCATAAATATAATTAAATTATTTGATTATTGATTTTTACTTAATATGTGCTATCAAAATTAATTATACTACATTTTTTTGTCATAGTCAATTTTTTCCCTACAATTTACTCACCACCGCATCGAACAACCGACCCGCACTTTCATTACCCACAAAAGTATTGGCAACTTGCATACTAAGACCCATATCAAGATAATTTTGGCGTTGTATTGATGGCAGAACAGGTAAGTCTGATAGACTGGCTATGTCGTCTTGGGTGATATTGAGCATTGGTAAGTCTGGTTCTGGGAAATAACGATAATCCATCGCGTCTTCTTTGGTTCGCTGGGACACAGATTTGTT
>JAYWGE010000009.1:0-10019 GCA_043778455.1 bacterium | reverse complement strand
CATACTCAAAAACAATTTTATTGAAGACAAACTTGCAAATCAAACAACCTTAACTATCGGAGATTTTGACCAAATAAACCAAAACTTATACTTAATTGGTAATCGCAAAGAAGGTATTGTAACCAAAATTACTGGTTGGAATGACCTCAAAAAATATAACGCACTCAAGCAAATTTTGACTGGTTTAGAAGGGTTTGACTATATTTTTATTGATACACCACCAAGTGTTGGTACAGAAATAATTATATCATATATTGCCAGTGATTACCTTTTAATTCCTATAAACATTGACAAATATTCAATAAATGGTTTGCAAAGTATGTTTGGAAATCTTAAAGTTATTCAACCTTTTAATCCAAAACTTCAGATCCTTGGAGTAATTGCAAACAAAATTGACAAAAGGCTCAAAGACATCAATGAGATATTGGATATGCTTAAAAACAAGCTAGGAGATGGTATTTTTGATACTCACATTAGAGTTTCTAACAATTACATCAATAGTCAACAACTCAATCAATCTGTGTACGAGTATGAGACTAATATGTGGGACAAAAAAGGCACAAACGACTATAATAACCTGATAAAAGAAATCATAAATAAAATCAAATAAGTTATGTCTGCACTCCAAAATCTTATAAATAACCTTGACATAAACTTAATTCAAATGCCATCAGATGCCGTCAAGTCAATTCAAATACAATCAGATGCTTTGCCAATAATTAACCAAACTCAAAATGACACTAATCAAAGTCAAATAATGTCAATTGACACCAAGTCAAGCCAAATGACGGCAAATGACGGCAAAATGTATAATGCAAGTTTCCGATATGGTAATGATCTCAAACAAAGATTAGAAAATTACAAAAAAACTATAGGTGAAGAGACAAATTTTAGTTTAAATAAATATTTGACTAAACTCATAAAAGATGATTTGACCAAAAAAGGCTATTAGAAGCCAAAAAATAACAAATATATTAAAACACGCACTAGAATTATTGTTTTAGTGCATCTTTACACACATTTTATGATTAAATATTTATCTAAAGAACAAGTTGACACATTACTCAACATTGCCACCGATCCCAGAGACAAAGCTCTTATTACTTTAATGTATTTTTATGCTCTTCGCAGAGGTGAAGTTTGTAATTTATTAATTTCTGATATTGATTGTGCTAATAATCTAATCCACATAAAACCACTCAAAGGTGGAATTGAAGGTAATCATTATTTAACTACTGATTGTATTGATAGGATTAATGAATATCTTATCATTCGTAAAAATCAACCAAATAAATTACCATATCTTTTTGTATCAAAGCAAAAAAAAACTAAACTAAGTGGATCAACTATATATCGTATTTATTCTAAATATGCAAAGCTATCAGGTTTCCCAAAAGAATTACATAACCCACACACACTTAGACATACTTTAGCTTGTGGTTTAATCTCTAGTGGTTTTGATCTAGGTTTTGTCAAAGATTTACTTAGGCATCGCAACATATCCTCTACGACAGTTTATGCCAATATTATGAACCAAGCCAAACTTGTAATGCAAAAAAATGCCCTAGAAACAGGAGTATTTATCGGTAAAATTAGTTGACAAACCACAAACCCACCTAAATGGTGGGAACTTTTTATTTTTTTAGATTTATTAAGTAGGAAACTACACCGATAGCTCCTAGTAATCCACCGCCAAAAAACCATTTTGTAATTGCTGAAATAGTTCTAATTTCTGTCGTTAGTTCAGTTTCTCTTTTTTCAAGCACTTTTAATCTTACCTCTAAGTCTACATTTTTAGATTTAATTTCAACTTTAAATTCGTTAATTGATAAAGTTAGATTATCAAGTTTTGAGGATAATACTTCAAAATGAGTAGTTTGTTGTTCATTCATATTATTTGAATAATTTTATTTTTTAATCGCTTGTAACTGTGTTGTAATTAATCCGCCTAAAAATTGTAGAAAAGTTGACAGATCTTCGGATACCAATTGAACGCCAAATTGTTTTTGTAAAAATGGATTCAAGATTAGAAGAATTGCTGGAATATATTTTGCTAATTCTGTGTAATTCAATGATTTATTGTTATTTGCCACTTGCGTTATTACTGGTACATCTTGTACCACCACTGGAATACTTTGACTTATGGTCGGCGTTGGTGCTGTTACTGGCAAGTTGTGTGGCTTGTTTTTTTCAGATTGAAGCTCGGTGATTTGATTTTGTAATTCTTGGTTGGTGTTTTTGAGTTTGGTTATTTCTTTCAATAATTTAACCTCGCCATCACTGGCTGGAGCGAGACCTAGAGTACTTGGCGATGCTTTTGCTTTTTCTATTTCTGCGTTTATTTTCCAACCATAAACTTCATTTATCACTTGAGCAATTTCTCTTTCGGAAGTTTGGTTTATTCTAGCTCTGATCCAGTCAACATCAAAATTAGAATTAAAACTGGCAAGTTCTTTTTGAAGATACTCTTTTTTCATATCATTAAAGTTTGTGGGCATATTATTTTGAGAATTTGAACTATCTGGAATTTCAGGATAGTTGGAACTTTTAATGTATGTAAACCAACCATCAAAATATGTATAAGGAACTTGTCTCTCGATCGGAGCGTCCCCACCCCTTCCACTTCCACTTCCAGTTTCTGCATTCTCATCAACTATTGTCAACATTGGTGAACCTGCTACAGCATTTTTAATTATTCCTGTGTGTCCCCAACTAGAATTAGTTTTGACAAATACATCACCTTCTTTTGGAACTTGGTTAGGATCGTTGAAGTCATTAGCTACCCAAACCCAACCAGCATCCAGCCATTGTTGTTTTGAGGGTTCGTGTAAAACCCAGTCTTTGACACCTCCTGTTTGAAGACAAAGTGGAGTAAAGTATTGACTACCCATAATTTGCCTTGCGACGAAAATAGAATAATCCCAACATTGAAACTGCTGACCTGCTGGGTAGCTATCAATATCAATGGGTGTAGAGATAGAATAGTTTATGTTCATAAGATTAGGTTGTTAAATATATTTGACAAGAAATAAAAAATTGTTTATACTTATAAGGTTAGCTTATTTAATTGCATTATACAGGTTCAAACATATAATATAAAAATCTGAAATGTAAATTAATTGTAGTATTTAAATACCTACTTATTTTACAATTTTATTAATTTTCTCCATCTTTCAGGTGGGTTTTTTATTACAAAACTTTATAATCTATAATAAGAAATTTTGCCTTAAACAAGGTATTATTTAAGTGTTTGTATCCTATAGATTATTTTGAGTTTATAAGAGAGCTATAGGATGTATTTTTGCCTTAAAATAAAGGTTATTAAAAGTTTCTTTAAGCTAGTTGTTTAAGCATTCTGCAATTTCCTTTAAGATAATTTTCACTAAAGTTATATGATTTTTTGGTTTAGAATACAGGTTATTTGCCAAGTCATCTCTTAAATTTACCTCTTAAATCTATGTTTTCTACTCTTAAAGATGCTAGTGAATGCTATCAATATAAACCCCAAAATATACAATTGCAAAGATCTCTGCCAACCCAAACAGCACAAAAGCTACGGCGGTTGACAATCTAGCGATTACAAAAAATGGAACGGATATGGTGAGTAGAATAATTGCGATATGGAGTAAGTTCATAAAATTAAATAACACTTTTCCAAATACCAAGTTTTTTGGCTTTGGCAGTTGCCTCTAGTTTTTTGTAGATTTCCAGTTGAGTAAACCCAAGTTTTTTGTAATCTAAAACCCTACAATACCCTCGCTCAAATAAATCAATAGCAACATCCACTTTGTCAAGTAAGACATAAGCTAAAACCCGACTATACTTATCCGTTGGTTCTACCATACTGTCAAAAGATAGTGAAACATATTTGCCCTCAAGTTTTTGTTTGAGGTAGGTTTTAGCCTCGTAGCCCATCGGTGTGGCTATTTTTTTATTCTCAGGGAAATCAGGATGTTCAATCTCATCAGCATTGATACCAATAAGTCTAACTTTCTTTTGGAAAATGTTGCAAGTTCCTGATTGAATTAAGACTGTGTCTCCGTCCAAGACATATTTGACAAAGCATTTGGTCGGAGAGAGATAGTCTAGGATATTTTTTATAA
Source organism: bacterium (assembly GCA_043778455.1). GTDB lineage: Bacteria > Patescibacteriota > JACMRA01 > JACMRA01 > JACMRA01 > JAYTWQ01. The sequence continues at coordinate 5,916 of JAYWGE010000009.1, read as the reverse complement.
ACATAGATTTGATTATAGATTTGCGATAGCTTGATCAACAGTTGGTTGAAATGCTTCTTTGGACATTCTAAGTACCTTACTAGCTTTGTTTTGGTTGTTGACCAAATCTTGGAGAGTAATGATACCTGCTTTGTTAAGATTTTTAGCACCTTTTACCCCAATACCCTTCAATCCTTCAAGGGTAGTAATTTTAGGTTTAGGTTTAGTTATTTTTTGGTTTTGATTGCGGGGACTGTTTCTGTTTCTTGGGCTTGTTGAATTTCTAGTTTTTTTTTACCACCATCCAAAGCATCAAGCCTAGCAAACAACTCTTGATTTTGAGCTGTAAGTTGTTGAATAGAACCAATCAAATCAGGAATAATCTGATCGTAAGAAATTGTGTATGGTTTTTTACCCACCTTAACTATTCCTTTCATATTTTTCTTAACTACTTTCATCGCTTTGATTTCAGCAAGTCTATCAGCTTTTTCTGTTATTTTGAGTTCAGGATTATACATCGCGTCCCCTTTGATTGGGTCTTCAGGCATAGCTTTATATTTTGCCCAAACTTCACTCATTAGCTCCTCTTTTTCGTTCACTTCAACAGTTTCGTCATCGCCATAAATAGCATCGTCATCACCTTTACTTACAGCATTGGGTATGATATTGATTACCTCTTGAGCAATCAGACCTTTTTGAACACCAGTGGTTGTGTGCTTTCCTTTCCACTCATAATTTACAACATTTAACTTATTGATTATACCAAGGCTGTCTCCAGTGTTGACTTTTAGAATTTTTTCTTTAAGGTTTTTGTCGGAAGGATTGCCAAACATCATTGTGTTTGTGGCAAAACTACTAAAAATATTACCAGCATAATTTTGAGCTGTACCTTTTGAAAAAGATACAAAATTAATATCACCAGAATTTTTTGCATTAGCCAAATTCAAGACATCATTAGTACTGTTACTCACTATATGCATTCCATCAAAACCAGCTCTTTGGATAATTTGAACCATAGCTGGAGCTTTACCTGAGATTATACTAGCTTTTGGAGCGTTTAATAAGAACTGTCCATCCCCTGTAAACCTAGCAACTTCTCTATCGGTTGTAGCTGATGTTGCAACGGTAACCGAAACACTAGAGGCTAGTGTATCAACATTAAGGTTAAGCTGTCCACCATCTCCTTTATTTATTACACCAACACCGTATCGCTGATACATGTTAGTGGAATTGTTTCCATACAAAGTAATCATTGAGCGACCTTGTGCGGCTGAAGCCCCAAAGAAATTATCAGAAAATTCTAATGGTACTAGTGGATTAGTAACTCCAATACCGACATTACCTGTTTTTGTAATTTTAACCTTTTCTGTATTGTTAGTTCTAATAGACAGATCTTGGTTATCGGTTGTGCCAAGGAAATCTTTGATTGGGTCTGTCTGTGGATTGCCTGTTTTCTGCCATTGTTGGTTGTCTAATGACATAAAATAATATATTAAATTTGTAATTAAAAATGATTAAATTTGTGAGCCAATAATTTTATGACTAACTTGACCAGTTGAGTTATTTGTGTTTGCAGTAGCAAAGTATGTTTGAATTTTAGTTACATTCACAGGTGAAATTACTGTGGAAATTGGAGGTGAGCCAACTGGGATGTTAATTGTTACAGATGCTCCATTAATAGTTACCACTGTACTAACAGCAGATGTATGACCTTTAGCGAATGAGATTATCTCATTGATTGTTTGGTCTACCCCAAAAGGAGTTTCACCTGTAATTACACCAATTTGGTGAGTTCCAGAATTAAAAGAAATTAAGTTTTCTTGTTTGGTTGTCTTTGCTTTTATAATTTGAGCAATTTCTGCATTAGTTGCCTGTTGGTCAAGTGAAGTCAAAGCAACACTAAGAGCAGAGGCTACAATTGGAGTAGTTGGAACTTCACTCGCACTTTGATTATCTCCAGCAGGAACTACAGAATATGTATTACTAAAAGAATTAAACACTACTCTATCACCTTTAGTTAGCTTTTCTACAGTCCCGTCAGGAAGTTGAAAATATCCAGCACCTGCTGTGGTCGGAACAGAATAGAAGTCATTATTTTTAGTTGACAATGACATTGAACCAGCTGTCAAAACTGTAGGAGAGGCTAATGTACCACCGTTAGCAAGTGAACCTTTGAATGAGTTTGTTGGGACAAGGTTTGTTAATTGAGTTTGTAGTTTTGACAAAGAAGCTTCTACCGTATCGCCAGTTACTACTTGACCTGCGGTAGGAATAGCAATAGCTGAAGTGATAATGTTTTGTTTTCCAGCTAAGGATGTTGGCAAACTTTCAAGAGTTGCTTTACTCATTGTTGAGTATTCAGTGTGGTTCTCGTGATTGACTGAACCAAGCAAAACATTATTGATTGGAGATGTAGCTGTAAGACCTGTAACTGTTACTCTTGGGTTTTGTAGGTTGTGTTGTGTTGTAGACATAAAAGTGAATTTAATTTAGTTTATTTTATAAAAATTTCTAGTTGGACATTGTGAAAATTTGAGCTAGACACTATTGATTGAATAATATCACCATCTTGGACAGGGATTAATATTGGAAATGATTCGTGTCCATCTATAGCAGCTTGTAAAACTACAGTGTTAGTGTTATTAGCTATTGTAATTTCAATAGTAGAAGCAGTGGCAAGATTTCCAAACCAATTAATATGTATTTCCTTAGCTATTTTTGGCACTCCGTCGTATCTTGACTTGACTTCAGTGTTTAAGGTAAAAGTACCTTTTTCAAAAGTTTGGTAGGCTACTGTAATGTTATCAAGGTTTGGTAACACCACATTGTCTGTAATCACCCAAACTAGATTTCCCTGATCGTCAACTGCAAAAGTTATCGTATCAGCTTCTCCACCTGATAGTTTGCGAGACTCGTTTCCTAGATTGTCAATTTTTTGTGGTGATTTGAACCAACATTTATTTCCTTTATAACCTATATTTTTTAGTGTTACTGTTTTGGTGCGAGATTTTTGATTTGATGTATCCAGTAATTGATTGATATATTCTTCAATTGTTTGAAGCTCAATAATTGTATCACCCAAGTTATCTGTGTTGACCAACAATATACAGTTTAAGGCAGTTGTTTTTGCTTCAAGTAAGTAGTTTGGGTTATCTACATTGATATATTTCCACTCAATAGAGTTTTGTATTTGATTCGTGGAACTATCAATCTTGGTAACACTCTCGTTAGCTTGTCCGCTGATCTGTTGACCTAGGATTGTAGCTGGTAAGGTTGTGCCATTAGCTTCATAATCTTTGAGCAAAATGTCTGTTTTGTAGTGAATTATTGGTTTTTCGGCTAGGTAGACTGGGTCGGATTCGGTAGTATTCCCGCCAAACCTAACCTTATCAAAATAGATGGGGAAATCAAGTATTGTTAAGATAGGATTAAAATTTAGACTTGGTTGTCTAAACTCATCTTTTATTCTGTATCCTTCGCCTGTTGATTGAATGACATACTCCAAATCAGGATCAAAATCTAAAAGACAAATACCTTGCAAATCTGATATGTTATCAACAAATTGAGCGTTGCCTTGGCTTGTTTTTTGTATATTTCCGTTTTTGAATTTGTAACCTTTTTGTATTCGTAAATTGTGCATAGTTTATAGTTTTTACAGTTATATTATACATTATTTTAGTCTAACTATTGACTAGTCAATGTCTAGTTTTGAGGAGCTGTTTGTTGTTCTTTAAGTGTTATTAAAGCAGATTGAATTTGCCATATATTTTGACTGTTTATGTCTATATTAACATTTTGACATACTGTAATTTTACAAAATCTAGTACCATAGTCATATATACTTTCCACAACTGTTGTTTCAAAAAACATCGGCAAAGTATCTGATACATATTCTATTTTTATTTTTTCACCTGCTTTGATAAATGTTGGTGATACTATATCAAATTCATATATGTAGGTTACTTTTCTTTTTTCAATTTCTAACAAAGCAAGGTTATACAAATCTTGTGCAGTTGCTCCTTGCCACATTGGAATTGTAATTGAATTGTAGTCTTGGTTTTCTATTGGTTGTACATAGTCATTGATAAACATCTCAAAACTATTCCCAATTTGTAAATTTTCTATTGGGTACATAGCGTCTTGCTGAACACTTTGGTTTAGTTGAATTGCTCCAGTTCCAGATCCGCTCCCAGACAATGTCCCGATTACTTTAGTATATTTATAGCTAGATACCCTAGATTTTCTTCGTGGTTCATTTAGAATTTTTGGATCGGTTATATTGTAAGTGTCCCAATTAGTAATTTTTCTGGTAACTGGTAAAACACTAAAATCACCCAACAAAACGGTTGGTAAACTTTTTAGAACAAGGCTTTGAGTGTTTATATCTGGTACTTGTATACTAGTCATTCCATTTTCTCTATATTGCCAACCAACTTTTTTAACTAATTCTTGCAATATTTCAAAGTTATTTTTAGATCCTGTATTATAATTAGCTTGGATATTAGGCGAACCAGTACCTTGCCATATTATATCACTAGACAAAGCTGTAATATTTTCAAATGTAAAACCACTAAGAGCCTGATTTTGATTATAATAAGGTTTACTGTTTCTAATTGACCTGATAAAACTCACAAACTTAAAATTGGTTGCTGTTTCAGTGTCAGTTTGCCCTTCATCATCTTTAATAAAAGGTATATCTATATCAGAATTAATGTCAATAAGTCTTAATCCAATTTCGTTGCTATCTCTCGCGATCTTCCAAATGTTATCAAAAGCTCTATTAACTTGGATATTTAACTCCGCAGGTTCACCTAATTTTTGTTTCAACTCTATTTTGTCTATTCCACCGACCCAAGAGATTAAATTGGTTCTTTTTGTATACTGATTGTCAAGAGTTGTAAGATATAATTGCATAATTTAATTGTCTATGATTTCAAATTGACCAACTTCATTATTAAAAATACTACCCAGCCATTTAATTTTAAAGTTTTTAGTTTTTCCTGTATAAATGTGAATAAATTCAGTTGGTTGTAGCTCAGATATATCTATTTTGTTATATCCCTCCCAATTTTCTACGCTTTCAATATCTTGCACCCTAACTTTAATTGCTTCTTTAAGTTTTAAAGTTTTAATTTGGTTAGCATTTATCCTAATGTCTTGTTTAGGTGTAAATATTAAAGTTTGTAAAGCGGGAAAATATGTTTTGTCATTCCCATCATCAGCATTCCTTAGGTCAAAATTACATACAACTTGAATTTGACTTATAGTATAGGTTTTGGTATCCTCAATCTCTTGTCTTTGTTTGTTTTTTTTATCTATCATTTCTTCCCATTCTTTTTGAGTTTTTTGTTGCTTTTCAAATTCAACATTATTTATTGTTATAATAGTTTGGGTCGGAATAGTCGGCAAAGTCGATGGATCTGCGGTTTGTATTATTGGTGATAATATTCTTTTTGCTATTTCTTTTTTGATTACATTTGCAGTACTAGACTTGTTTAATGCTTCAATAATTTCTTGGTTAGTCATTTTTTGAGCTAGTTGAGTTGGGGTTAGTTTTGTAATAGGCATAATATTAAGCATTTGTATTATTAAAAATCATATATTTGACCCTCACTACTTTTACTCTACCCCTGTTTGTGTTTGCAGTAGCAAATTGTGAGCTGTTATACACATACGCCCTAAAAAAAAATTCAGTATTAGCTTGACCATTTGAATTTCTAAATAATAAGCTATCACTCACTGACATACTTGGCTGATAATTAACTAAAAAGAATTGACCGTTGCTGTTAACTAGGTTAGAATTGAAATTAAATCTGTTGTGATAATTCCCGTCAAAACCATCAAAAGATGCTCCCCCAATAAATTGATTAGTATTATTGACCCTAGCATACATTTCCACTTGCCCACCAAGTCCAAAAAACCCACCAGAAAGGTTTT
>JAYWGE010000008.1:0-3314 GCA_043778455.1 bacterium | reverse complement strand
AATGGTAACTTTGTCAACTGGTATTCCCAGCTCAAAAGAGATAATCCTTCCAGTACTGGTTATATCATTTATGATAGTGCGTTTAATAAAATTAGTTAGAAAAACATTTAAAAAATCAGACACTACTTGACAAAATATCCATTTGTGTTCTATAATATAAATATGTCAAAAAGTGTTTCAAATCAACTTAGATACAATTTTAAATCCATTATTACAATTACCTCCACTAGGGGGTTAGTTACAGTTTTGGCTTAATTTTATATTACTTGAATATTATTTGAATCAAACTTTTTGCAAAACTAATTCCCAACCTTATTTTTAGGGTTATTTTTTATTACTCTTCTACCTCTATTCTACTATTTTCTATTTATTTTTATCTTTTTTATGATCTCACTATCTGCTATTCACACCGCTTCTCAAAACCTACAAGGCGTCGCCAAAGTCTCGCCATTAGAATATTCTCAACGACTTTCCGAGCAATATAATGCCAAAATTTATCTTAAGCGAGAGGATTTACAAGCCGTTAGATCTTTTAAGATTAGAGGTGCTTACAATTACATTTTTAGCCTTAGCGGTGAGCAAAAATCTAGGGGCGTCGTGTGTGCCAGTGCGGGTAATCACGCCCAAGGAGTGGCTTATAGCTGTGCCAAACTTGGAATCAAAGGTGTGATTTTTATGCCAACCGTTACCCCAAATCAAAAAATAGAAAAGGTCAAGTATTTTGGTGGAGAGTTTGTAAAAATAGAACTGGTAGGCAAGACCTTTGACGAAACTAGTCTTATTTCCCAGCAATATTGCGATGATAACGATATGGTTTATGTTCACCCTTTTAACGACAAAACTGTGATGGCGGGGCAAGGAACTATTGGACTAGAAATCAGTGAGCAATTGATTGGTTTTAATGATGATATTAATTCTGATATTTCTGCAGATTTTGTGGTTTGTGCCATTGGTGGTGGTGGTCTCATTGGCGGAGTTGGTAGTTGGTTCAAACAAACCTCTCCTAAAACCAAAATTATTGGAATTGAATCTGAAGGAGCAAGGTCTATGTACAACTCTTTTACCTCCAACACTCCCAGCAAAGTACTTTGTCCTGATACTTTTTGCGATGGAATAGCTGTGATGCAAGCCAGTCAAAACAATTTTGAGCTATGTAAAGAAGTGGTAGACCAGTCGTTTGTAGCGCCTGAAGGAAAAGTAGCGACGGATATGATAGAAATGTACCAAAAAGATGGAATTATCGTTGAGCCATCAGGTGCTTTACCTGTTAGTGCTTTGGATCAGCTTTGTGATAAATATGAAATAGCAAATAAAACTATAGTTTTGGTGATTTGTGGTGGCAACAATGATATTAGTCGTTACCCAGATATTATTGAGAGGTCTCTTATTTGGCTTGGAAAGAAAAAGTATTTTATTGTCAATTTTGCCCAAAAATCAGGTCAACTCAAAGACTTACTCAACAATGTACTAGGAGCCAACGACGATATAACTAGGTTTGAGTATATCAAAAAAACCAATCGTGAGAAAGGTCCTGCTTTGGTAGGTATTGAGCTTGGAGATAGCACTGATTATAAGCAACTTTTGACCAAGATGAGTAAACAAAAAATTGATTATCAAGAGATTATGACAACTGATTTGATCTATAAATATTTAATTTAAATTTTTACACGCCACACTTATAGCTAAACCCAGTTTAAAATAGACAATATAAATGTGGACTGAGTTTATAGAAATTTATAGTAACTGTCGTCTTAATCAAAGCGAAAAATCCCATCAAGTATCGCAATATACCCAAACATTAGACATCTTTCCTAATAAAAATAACCTCCAATCTAAAAAACCAAATAGCACAATAATTAATTCTCCCTTATTAAGGGGGTACCGCCAACGGTGGGGAGGATTACTGTAACTTCAACTATAGCAATAACTCCCGCTCCGTAACAACGATCCTTAATAAAGGGGCAGACTTAGTGATGATATTTATTTGATATAGGTATTTTATCAGTAAAGATATCTAATATACTCAAGCATTATCAACTTTCATAGACTTGTGTACAAAATTGCTTTGAAAGTAATAATTTACTACTTATAGCTAAACTCACCCCCAAACTATACAATTATCAAAGCTAACTATTATCGCACTTGAGGGGGTCTTTCGCTTTGCTCAAGATGACAGTTAGTATAAACTTCTATAAACATTAGTTAATATTTGTATTGTCTATTTTAAACTCGGTTTAGCTATAATAAAAAGTAATTAATGCAAGTTGGAAGGGGTGTTGGTATATCTACAGTTTTTTCAAAATCCAATGATTAAATGCAAATAAAAATTTGTTGGGAAGTAGCCATCTCAAAAACAAGAAAATTTTGGCATCTTTTCCTACGGTATATCTGAGTTTATTGGATTTGTCCGTTACGGATTTGTAGATAGTTTTGGCAACGAAATCTGCACTCTCTCCGTTATTTCCTAGGTTGTCCATAAATTTTTTGTAGGGAATATAGGTTTTTAAATACGGGTTTTGGGAACTTGTTTGGGTTAAGTTTTGAACTGGAATTTGAACTAAATCTTGAGTTAAATTTGTATCAATTGTAGATGTCAATGATCGGCTATAAAAATCAGTTTTGATGGCTCCAGGCTCAATGATTTTGACTTTAATTCCAAGGGGTTGCAATTCATAGCTCAAACTCTCCGAAAAACCATCTATTGCCCATTTTGTGCCGTGATACAACGATAAATATGGAAAACTTGTCCGCCCACCCATACTGGATACATTGACGATAACTCCTGTTTTGTTGGCTCTAAAATGAGGTAAAATAGCCCTAGTACAATCAAAAACTCCATTGACATTAGTCTCAAACTGCCTAGATATTTGCTCATTTGTTGCCAGTTCAAACGGACCTGCTACGGCAAAACCTGCGTTATTGACAATGGCTTGGATACTCCCAAATTTGTTTATTCCTGTTTGTATTGCCTCGGTGATACTTTGGAACTTGGTTACATCAAGAGCTAAGACCAAGATATTGGGGATTTGGGTGAGTTCAGTTTCTAATTCTGGTTTTCGCATCGTTGCTATGACATTCCAATTTTGACTTGCAAAATATTTGGCTGTAGCTTTGCCGATACCCGAGCTGGTTCCTGTAATAAGTATTGTGGGCATTTTTTTTTATATTGAGAACTTTGGTAATGGTAAAATTAGCACTGATAGGCTGGTGGATAGTTGCCCCTTGACAAAGGGGCTGTCCCAACGGGACTGTGAATTTTTTGGAAGTTAAAAATACAAATATAATTTATATATCAACGCTATATTTACCACTAC
>JAYWGE010000007.1:0-3322 GCA_043778455.1 bacterium | reverse complement strand
TTTCAACTCAAGAGTATGTCTGCCAATTTGATTTCTGGTTACCATCGAGATCTTCAACTCACCAAAGAGCCTGTACTCAAAGGTTTTGATATAACTCTTTCTAGCCTTGCTGTTATTACTGAGGTTTTTGGGGGGTTAAAAGTTGACTTACAAAAAGCAGAGCAAATGATGACCCTCGAGCTATTTGCCACCCAAGAAGCCTACCAATTGGTACTGGGCGGAATGTCATTTCGGGAAGCTTACCAAATAATTGGCAAAAAATTTAGTAGTTAAATTTAGTGGTTATTTACCCTCATCAACGAAACCTCAAAACCCACTGTCATCCTGAATTTATTTCAGGATCTAATAGCTCAAATAGAAATATAGGTTAGACTTAATATTTTACAAAACAATAGAATTATCTAAAATAATAACTTTTTAGATTCTGCAAACATGTGAAGAATGGCAGATTTGGAGTGTAGTGTATATGTTTAGATTGTTACTTTTGATTTATTTACAAGATAATTTAAGTTTCGTTGATGGGGGTTATTTAGTGGTTAATGTCCAAGATGTGATTTTATATCTAGATTGTTCAGTGGCAACTAAGTTTGGTGTTTTATGGAGAGATAAACCCTCCGCTACGACCTGTGTCTTAACTAGGATCTTTCGCTTTGCTCAAGATGACATTTACTCATAAACTTTGTCAATACAACAATCAATTTTTTACTTGTTATTTGACTAAAAACTAGATTTCAACCATTATTAAAAGAGTAGTAAATACATTTTTAACACATTTTTAAATTCTAAAATATAATCTAAATCCAAATATGTTGACCGAACAATTTTTGACCCCCGATATGCTTAATTGGACTAAGTCCACAGGCTTGTATATCCAAATTGAATCCTTACTTGAAAATGTTCAAAAAAATTATTATGATGCCGAAAAAAGCTCTAAGATGATCTTGGCTCTGATAGAATTTGAACTAGAAAAACAACCTCTTCACACCATGAATTTTGAGCATTTTAGGGATCTCATTGAGCAAGGTGATTATGTTCAAGTCTACGGACAATTAGAATATAGCAAGTCAGGTGAGCCGTCACTTTTTGTGGAAGAATACAAGATTTTGACTAAAGCCCTCCGTCCATTACCCGAAAAAATGGAATATGACAACACCGAAAGCCGATACCTAGACAAAGTTGCTGATTACAAAATGAACACTAGAGACGAAAATGGCTTATCCGTCAGGGATGTTGTCCGAATGAAAGCAAAGTATTGGGAGATTTGGCGAGATGAGATGACCAAAGAAGGTTTTTTGGCGGTGGAATGTCCTATTTTTGAAAGTACCCCAGGAGGTGCAGAGGCTAAGCCCTTTACAACTTTTTATAACGAGTTAGACCAAGAAATGTACCTTCGCATAAGTCTTGAATTGCCTCTCAAAAAATTAGTAGCAGGTGGTTTTGAAAAAGTTTATGAGATAGGGCGGATATTCCGAAACGAAGGTTCTAGCCCTCAACACCTCCAAGAATATACCCAAATAGAATGGTATTGCGCATACCGAGATTACGATTGGGCTGCGTCTTTTGTCAAGCGAGTGTATCAGCGAGTGGTCTTGGAACTGCTTGAAACTATGATTCAAATTGACTATAATGACAACAAAATTAACTGGGGTGAATGGTGTAGCCGAGCTGAAGCCAAAAAAAATAATTGGGAACTAATCGGAGATGAAGATGAAGAAAATCCAGAAATGGGTTGGCCAAAGATTGGTTACTTTGACGCGGTAAGGTATTTTAGCAGTGGAGCTATTGATACTGAAAACAAAACCGAAGAGGAGCTTTGTGAACTGGGCAAACAGTTTGATTTGGATATGACTGTTGATCTTGGACTAGCTACTCTTTTGGATAAATTGTGGAAAAAAGCCCGTGTCAATACCAAAAATCCATTTTTCTTGTGTCTACCTCCTGTGGCACTGGAGCCTTTAGCAAAGCGAGACCCCAAAAACCCAGAATTGACCCAAAGATGGCAAGTGGTAGCAGGTGGTGCTGAGCTGGGCAAAGCCTTTAGTGAGCTTAATGATCCGATTGATCAGTTTGGACGGTTTGAAGACCAGCAAAAAGCCCGAGACAACGGCAATGAAGAAGCCCAGTTTATGGACTTAAATTATGTCAAAGCGATGGAATATGGTATGCCTCCGATGGCAGGTTTTGGCACCAGTGAGCGGTTTGTCAGTTTCCTTTTGGGCAAACATATCCGAGAGTGTGTTACTTTTCCACATATTAGAGAAAATCAAAACTCCAAAGAATCCAAAGCTCAAAAAATTAAATACCTCCAAGAACAAATCAATAAGTATACAATTGAACTCAACGAACTCGGTGTAATTTCTAGCTCTTCCTTGATAAAAATAGATATCCAACAGACAGAGGGATTAATTGATTTGGACACTTCAAACGACAAAAATACTTCCACTAACAAATTAGATCTTCCTCAAAACAAAAATGAACCTCAAGCCGAATTATTGTGTCTTGAAAATACCTATTTGTTTAATTGCTCTGCAACTGTGCTAGAGATAGGTAAATTGGATGGCAAAGAATATGTGGTTTTGGATAGGACGGTTTTTTATCCGCAAGGTGGTGGTCAGCCCAGTGATATTGGCGTTATTTTGACAGAAAAATCAGGTTTTGCAGTGTCCAAGTGCCAAATTATTGAGGATAAATGTTATCATTTTGGAGGGTATGTCTCAGGAGAACTAACCATAGGAGAAACGGTAGAAGTCAATATTGACGCCAAAAAACGACGACTTAATGCTCGGATTCATACCGCAGGGCATATTCTTGACATTGCACTAACTGAGTGTGGTTACAAACTAGAACCAACTAAAGGCTACCATTTCCCAGAGGGGCCATATGTGGAGTATACTGGAAAAATTGAGTCTAGTCCTGAGCTAATTGCCAATATTGAAACAACTTTGATGCAACTCATAGCCCAACAAAGTAAAATCACCTACAGCTACGGTGAAGGTACTCATAGTAACGGCAAACCTAACAGAATCTTGCACATCCAAAACCATCCCAACTGTCCTTGTGGAGGAACCCATGTCCAAAATCTATCCGAAATTGGTACTATCAAAATTAAAAAAATTAAAAACAACAGCTCCAAAGGAACCGTACAGATTAGTTATTGTGTGGAGTAAAAATTAGCAACCACTATATCTACTTGACAAAACTGTAAGACTAAATTATAATTATATTAGGCTCATACAATCTAAAAACCATTCAAAAACTTAACCAATAATTTACAAGTTAAAAATTTAAAATTATGTCTAATAATCAATCACAAACCCCAATT
>JAYWGE010000006.1:0-3325 GCA_043778455.1 bacterium | reverse complement strand
CAAATACATCACAGATCCTGTTATAAATATACCCAATCCATACAAAATTAGAGCGGTTTGGTTGTAGCTATATTCGCCGATTAGACTAGATAAAAAAGGTAAAATACATACACACATCAGAAATAACATATTGATTTCCATCAAGGTTCGGTTGATATTTTTGGTAAACAGATGAAACAAATTATGATGTCCGATCCAGTACATTGTCGTGATGGCAAAGGTGGTAAAAAAAGAAACGAAAACAGGAGCTTGTTTGGATATTTCTGACCACAACAAAAGACCATTATCCAAAGAATTATGAGGTAAAGGTTGTATTTTTATTTCAAGAACTAATATCGTCATCACAATAGCAAATACTCCATCAGATAGAGCTTCCAAACGGTTTTTATTGATATTTTTATTGATATTTACATCAGTTTTTGCATTAGGTTTTATTTCATTTTTTTTGTTTTTATCTTTCATTTTTTTTGTTTTTATCTTTCATTTTTTTTGTGTTTATTTGTTTATTTGTTTTAGTGGTTTATTTTAGCAATTGAGATGCTTTTTGAAGCTGGTTAAGAGGAACACTATCTTGCACGGTTTTGGCAATTCCAAGTGCAGCTTTTATAGGGTTTACTATTTGACCAAGAGGGGGAAATACAGAATCCAAAAAGGTGTTAAGAGGTGTTATCCAGCCAAAATAGTAAATAACGCAAACTAAAAATAAGATTCCAATAATTTTGATAACATAATCAATAACTTTGAAAGGCAAAGACAAAATAGTAATTGGTAGAGTGATTATTTTAATAATAAAGTTGATGATTGCAGACATAATATTTTATATTTATATTTTTGTTTATATTTTTGACTAGTATTTTAATTATACATTGTTTTGTAGATATTGGCAAATTTTAGCTTGAGCAATAATTTAGCAATAATTTAGCAATAATTTTCACAATAGCTTTTTAATCGACAATAATTCTTCTGACTGTATTTGGGATGTTAACCAGCCACTCCAAACGGTAGATATTAGTTTGTTTTTCCAGTTGAAGTAAAGAATTGGGATCTTGTGGTTTTTTACTAAAAAGTATCACTTGGTTACCCAATTGGGGTAGTGTAGATATTAGATTATTTTGAGAGTCTTTGTCCAGTCTTATCATCATAATATTCATACAAATCCTACCAACTATTGGTAAAAAATAATCTTGTCCAGCCACATATTTGACTACACCGTTATTACCAAGTATCCGTTTTATGCCGTCATAATAACCAATTGGTAAGACACCTATAACCATATCTTCAATAGCCACAAATGAACAATCATAGCCAACACTTTCATTTTTTTTGAGGTGAATTACTTTGGTAATTGTGCTTTTGTATTCTAGTGGCGCTTCCAAAAACTGGTGTTGGTGATATCTAGGATGGCTAGGTGAAATATTATTAAAACCAGTGGTGATGCCACCTACTCTGAGTGTATTTCCGTATTTACTTGTAGCAGTTACTGAGCCAGAGCTTTGTTGTGTATGAATGTATTTTAACTTGTGGAGATCTTTGCTTTGTTCTATACATTGGTCAAAAATTCCAACTTGTAGTTCATTAAAACCATTGTCGTTGGAGTCGCTGTTGGCAAGGTGGTTCATAATTCCCTCCAAATACAAATTGGGATATGTTTTTATTAAATCCAAAATTTCTTGTAGTTCTACTGGTCGTATACCGTACCTGTTCATTCCTGTGTTGATTTCCAAATGGATCGTAAAATTTCGTTTAGTTTGACCTAGTTTGGTAATTGTATCTATATCTCCCACAACAAAGGCAAGATTTTTGGTTTGAATATTTTGGAAATTATCAGGGTCAATGTAACCCATAACAAGAACAAGTTGTTTTGGTAAATGTTGGGCAATAGTCAAGGCTTCAAAATAGCTATCTACTGCCAAGTATTCATATTTAGTCTTACCGTTATTTCGGCTGTTGTCTCCAAAAATAATACAAAACTGCTCAATACCATAACCATAACCATTGCTTTTTAGAACTGGGAAAATAGACTTGTTGGGGTTAAGTTTTTGGAATAAATCCATATTTCTGAGTACGGCTGACTCGCTAATTTCTATCCAATTGAGAGTTTTGTAGGGTTTGGAAAAAAATATTTTAGCATATCTGTTGAGTTGAAATAGAAAACGGTTGAGCATAGTCTTAATTATTTACAGTGGCAAAACTGTGCTTTGAGTTATTTTTATTAGTTTGTCAGGAACACCATCGCCATCTAGGGCAGGGGCAGTTTCGGGGTTGCCAGTTGTATTGTTTACACTTTGTTTGACTGGATTTACCTCGGCTTTAATCTTGTCAAGAACTGAGAGTGTAGTCGGATCAATACTACCAAAAACTGTATATTGGGCAGGTAAAATTGTCTTGTCAAAAGTTACGAAAAACTGACTACTAGCCGAATCTGGAGCTTGGGTTTTTGCCATCAAAATTAATCCTTTGGCGTATTCTACCCTACCTTGAGCTTCGTCAAAATTGTTGTACAAACTAGGATTTCTAAACACTCCACCTTTGGTTAGACCTGTTCCATTATCAATCGTTGGAGCGATAGTCCATAGCTCATCAGGTACATTGTTGGCGTTATTTTCATCTATATAAAATGCACTTTGACCTCCTCTGCCGTTTTGTTTGTCAAAATCCCCGCCCTGAATCACTCCAAAATTGGTAGTTTTGACTATTCGATGTATAAAAGTATTGTTATAAACCCCTCGGTCGTTGAGCCGAACAAAGTTTTCTATGGTTTTGGGGGCGTCTTTGGAATCAAGATTTATTTTTAGATCTCCAAAATTGGTTGACCAATTGACTTGCCATTTATTGTTTGTCTTGCCATTGGTATTTACTCCATATTTATCATCAGGCTTACTGTTTTTGAGACTAGTTTGAAAGCCAAGCTTGGTGTTTTCATCAGAGATTTTTTTACTAAACTCCAGCTCGGTAGTTTTAGCTTTTTCCAGCTTGTCAGCTTCTTCTTTGGCTTGTTTGACATCGCTACTTTCTTGGTGTGCCACCGTAAAAAACTTGATTACACCTACAGGAATAGCAATTATGGAGGCAATGGTAATAATAAGTACAAGGATTTTGCTAGGTGGAATTTTGTTGGAATTTTGATTATTGGTCATAGTATTGATCGTATTTTATTTGTAGTTTTTTATTGGCTTTTTAAATATAGTACATACCAACAGCTTGGTCAAGAACAACTTTGCCTTTTTGGAGGGTGATTACTCGTTTTTTGAGTTTGTCAATAATTTCTTGATCGTGGGTGGACAAAATAACCGTAGTGCCAGAGTTATTAATTTTGAGCAGAAGA
>JAYWGE010000005.1:0-10124 GCA_043778455.1 bacterium | reverse complement strand
TTGGTTACCGTTTGGACTTGGACATTTTTAGGCACATCAATCAAAACTGGGCCAGGTTTGCCGATATTAGCTACATCCCAAAGCTGATCTACCAAACTCTCAATCTGAGTAGCATCTGTTGGCATTTTAGCAGATTTGCTGGAGGTGTTGACCATGCCGATTATATCCGATTCTTGAAAAGCCTCCGTTCCCAAAACCCCTGTTCCAACCTGACCTGTAATACAAAACATCTTGACACTATCCATCTTGGCATCAGCTACTGCAGTGATAATATTGGTTGCCCCTGGGCCAGAAGTTACCAAAACAGGTGCAATTTGTCCACAAGCTCGTGTGTAACCTTGTGCCAGAAAACCTGCTCCTTGCTCGTGCCTAGTCATAATAAACCGAATATTAGGATAATTATTAAGAGCATCAAAGGTTGGCATAATCGCTCCGCCAATATAACCCGTGATGAGGCTAACCTTTTTTTGATTTAGTTTGTAAAGTAAGATGTTGGAGCCGTTCATATCGGTTGTGGGGTTTGGAATATGGGAATTGGACATAAGGTTGATTTTGTATTAAAAAACACTCCTTGTTGAGGGAGCAGGTTAAATTTTGAATTTAGGTATTGAACACAGTAGCTCCTTATTCTAGAGTAATCACCACGAGGGCTAAAAGACTAATTTTTGAGATAGAGACACTGGTTGACATACTAACTGTAATAATAACACTAAACCAAATTGTTGTCAAGATTTTTTATTATATTTGCACAAAATTAGAATATCATTTAGACTTAGTATATGCCTTTTTTACCATCTTTGTTGGAATATACACCCCAAGCACTACACACCCGACTTAGTACCATCCAAAGTAACCAAACCAAGTTTTTGTCTTTTCAACAATCTGCTATTTTGGGTCTTCATTTAGATTTTGTATTACCTCAATTTGCCCTGTCTCGTGGTGTACAACACGGCAATAGTCTTGAGGTGGTTTTTGCCAAGATTTTGGAGTTTTTTGGTAATCAGCCTGTGATTCTTAATGTTCATTTTATGGGTTTGGATGATGATATGAAACAGGTTTTTGAGTTTTTGCAAGGTTTTGAAATGCCTGTTTTGTGGCAAATGACATTGTTTGTAGATCAAAAATATTCTCCGCAATTTGAATTATTGGTTGCACCCAAAAAAACACCCAAAAACCAAAATAATATTCATAATAATATAACTATCGGAAATTGGTTGGATCTTGGTGAGTATAACAAAAACACATGTTTTTTACCCAATAAATCTTATCTTCTTATGACGGTTTTTGCAGGTAAATCAGGTCAAAAACTAACTCAAGAAGTCCAAGAAACAGCCCTCATAATTGTTCAAACTAACTCAGAATCCACCTTTACGCTAGACGGTGGGTGGAGTGTAGATTTTATTAACACCAACACTAATTTAAACATCGTTAGTTACTCCAGTTTGTGGAATAGTTTTGAGGCAAGTTTATAAGTTTTATGAATTTTGCTTGACATTTTTTGGGCTTTATGTTATTATTATGATTAGTGTCATAACTAGTGCAAAAAGTAAAAAGTTCAAGCGATATTCTAAAGTGTTTTTTGGTTCTGTAGCTCAGCTGGTAGAGCAGAGGACTCTTAATCCTTTGGTCATGGGTTCGAATCCCATCGGGACCACCATATAAAAACTCATAAAACCGTACTTACACTCTAACTATAAAATTCTCTCTATTGGGAAGTTTTTTTAATTTTATCTTGTCCTTCTATTGTCTTTATATTCGCTTAATCTTAAACATTTTGACACATAGCCATATTAGTTAAAAGTGTACCCTACCCTAATTTTTTTGTCAACTTTAAGAATTAAAACTGGCTTTTTTCTCTTGACAAATTTTGAGTATTCATCCTATAATTAAATAATGTAAATCACACCCAAGTCTAGAATTGAGTATGAGGAACAGGTACATCATTAGTCCAATTTGAACAAAGTTTTTTGAGATTTTTCACAACTTCTTATTAATCTACTATTTCATTTTATACTTTTATTTTTCACAATTTACCACTTTGCTATATGACTCACAACTCCCATATTTCTCAGATTTTTTCAATGGTCAAAGTCCAAATCTTGTCTAACACACAAGATCAAGTCAGCAGTAAATACAATAAACACGAACGACTACAAAATTCTGTTGTAGATTCTGTTCAAATGATTACCAAATCTCATATTTCAAAAATGGATAGAGTAGACCAAAGTCTCGTTGACAAACTATGTGGTATAGTAATTTAAAATCCGTCTAAAAAATCTAAGATAGACTCTAAAATAGACAAGATTCAAACAAAAAGATAGCAATGTTCAAAACATAAAGAAACAAAACAATCCACAGCTAAACAAAAAACAACCTATAAAAGGTACAAATAAGTTACAAAAAGTAATTTACAAAATCATAAATAGACTTGCAAGAGTTATCCCCCAAAACAGGGGGATTTGGTATTGGTGAAGTTTAGGCTTACTCATTGACCTTGTTACTGCTCCTGCCACCTTGGAGATTTTCAAATGTCGCCAGTCGTCCGATCCAAGCCAGTTCCACACTGCCAGTTTCGCCGTGTCTGTGTTTGGAGATAATAATATCTGCGATACCTTTTTTTTTGGTTTCTTTGTGATACATTTCTTCCCTATGGACAAACATAACCACATCGGCGTCTTGCTCAATAGATCCAGATTCACGCAAATCCGACAACATTGGTCGCTTGTCTTCCCGACCTTCCACCGACCTAGACAACTGGGATAGAGCAATAATTGGAATGTTGAGTTCTTTGGCAAGGATTTTGAGACCACGAGAAATTTCGGAAACTTCTTGGACACGGTTGTTGTTGTAGTTTTTGCCTCCACCACTCATAAGCTGAAGGTAGTCAATGATAATCAGCCCAATATTATGTTTGGATTTGAGTCGCCTTGCCTTGGATCTTAGTTCCAAGATATTTAATGACCCACTATCATCAATCCAAATTGGGGCTTGGTCTAATCTACTGATTGCCTCACCAAGTTTTTGGAAATCATCGCTATTATCATCAAATTTACCCGTTCGGATCTTCCAGTTGTCCACACCCGACACAGACGAGAGCATTTTGTCTACCAGTTGCTCTTTGCTCATTTCAAGACTAAAAATAGCCACACCAACTTGTTCACCTAGTGCCACTCGCTTGGCAAGTTCAAGACAAAAAGACGTCTTTCCCATAGCAGGTCGTGCTGCCAAAATAATCAAATCTGACTTGTGAAAACCGCCCAAAGACTTGTCAAGATCAATAAAACCACTCGGTAATCCACTGGTAGAAGCGGGGTTGTCTTGTAGCTCCGAAAGTCGTTCAAAAGTTCCCATCAAAATATCATTGATAGCCACAAAATTTTTGTCCAAAGAATCCAAAGAGACTTCAAATAATTTTTTTTGGGCAAGGTCAAGAACATCGCTTGGAGTATCGGTTTCGCCTCCTGCCATATTTTTGAGATCGTCACCTACTTTGACTAAGGTTCGGAGCAAAAACTTGTCCTTTATGATTTTGATTAGGTTGTCGGTGCTACTAGCCAGTGAAGATTTAGCAACCAATTCCAGCATATAGTCCTTGCCGATATCGTTTTCTTTGTGATTTTTTTTGGCTTGGGTGTCCAGCTCACTGAGTACAAAAATAATATCGGCAGGTTTGTTTTGCGACCAAAGTACCACCATTACCCCAAAAATTAGAGTATGTCTTGGCTCATAAAAAGCCTCTTTGGAAATTTTGTCGGCGATATTGTCAAGGATTTTGCTGTTCAAAAGAATAGATCCAAGTAAGGACTGCTCTGCTTCCACATCCGATGGTGGCAAAAACACCTTGGGAGTTGTGTCCTTTTTTTTGTACTCTTTTTTGAATTCAGTTTTTTGATCGTTGTCAGACATAGTGGGTATTTAGTTGGATTGCTGAGATTAACTTACAAGTTAAAACACCTTTCTATCATATTCTTCTTTGTTTATTAAACCATTTTTTAACATTAAACTTAGCCATCGTTTAGCTTGTTTTTCAGTTATTTCACCAGATTTTAAGGTTATTTTAATATTGTATGCTACTGGAGATTTGAACAAAAAGCATGATGACTGATATGCTTCTATTAAATTTAAAATAAGTTTATTTTTTTGTGATTTAAGTTTTCTACCAAAAGTTTTGAGATATTCCAAATCTTCTTTGAACAACACCTCATCTTTTTGATTTAAATTATCTTCCACAAAAGATTCTAATGTTTTTAAGATATAGGCGATTTCATAATTTTCTTTTTTATCAGTAGTTTTAAAAATGTAATACAAACTATTCCTTAAAGAGTCAGGCAAACTTTGCAAAACTTGATCTTGGGCAACAGGGATTATTTCATTTATTAAATTTGTAAATTCTAATTCTAACTGAGATCTAGTTTTTGGCTTAGATTCTTGTTTTTTAGTTTTAAACATGTTTTTTAATCTATCAAATAAATTAGATATATGGGGGGGGGTAGACTCTTTTGACATAAAATATGATATTAAAAATATTGCTAAAAATTTAAGATTAAAATTACCTCCGCGGTGGGAGGCTGGGTGAGTTAAAAAAAGTTTTTATCCAAATCAAAGTCCTCACCCAAGTTGGCAGAATCACTATAAATTATTCGCCTACCATCAGGTTTTGGCTCTGTAGGTTTGTTGTTTAGGCTTCCCATCATACTGGCATTGACCACACTAATAAATGCTCCCCACAGCGGAGTGCCGTGTTTTGGGATATAAATTGCAACATCTCCACCGATCTGTAGACCCATATTTTTCATAGCAAAAGTAGCGGAAGCTTTGAGGATTTTGATAGGTGAAGTATAGCCATCAACCATTACAGCGTAGGTATTGCCATCGATAATAAACTTACCTACGACTTTTTCCCGCAAGACTGGGTTAGTTAGTTTGTACATTTCTTTGTAAGTGCCGTTCATTGGATCTTTGACCAGTGTCCATTTCAATTTATCGCCAACGACCAATTGGCTTTTGGAGGCGTAGTTTTGGGGGATGAGATAGAGTTGTTTGTTGTCGCCAATCATATTTTCACCGTCAAAATAACCATCTATAGCATCAGGGTCTTCAGCTGATGTTTGCATAGCAAAACTATTAGAAAAACTGGTTATGTTGGTATTATTTTCTGGGTTTGAGTATTGACTCAACATTGCTTTGGCACTTTTTATGTTAGACTCACATATTTCAAGGAGACTAAGGATTGTATCTAATTTTTTGTTGGTTGACATAATGTATTTTATTTTTATTGATTTTTTGTTGTTATGTTTTTTGATTTAAAACTACTTAAGTTTATTTTTATTTTAATTTTTACTAAGTTTTTGTAACTTGTTTTATTGCTAATTTTACTGCATGTCTGTCATTTAATTATACTTTGTTTTTTATTTTTAGTCAAGACTTATGTAGAAGTTATATTTGAGAGAATTATTATGTTTAAATTTTTTACCAAAAGTTGAAACGCAGGTCTTAGCGAAGGTGTCTATTGTTTCATAAAACGATAAACCTGAATTAATAACTGAGCCAATGTGGATATAATAAAATTGCCTCTACGACACCGATTAATCTTTTTTGTAATTTATTGGTTAGCATCAGTTTGTAATTTTGCCTCAATCACATTGATAGCCGAAGTAACGGTAGGGTTAACTCGAGATGAGAAAGTTATAAATGGCAATTTATGACCATCTTTAATTTTAATAAAAACATAAAATTGACCATCGGTATAATCTACTCTCTCCATCTCATAGTTATTTTCAGCAAATACATCTGCCAGTGGGTTTACATTAGGGTCGGTGCTTTGTAGTTTTTGCTCCAAGTTGTGTCTTAGTTGGCACATTTCTATAGTTATTTGGATTTCTCTTTTTATACTCTCAATATGAGTCTCAAGATTAGCTTGTGCATCAACATTGTAGTCTATAGGAGTTCCCATATCAAAAGAGTAGTAAAAATTATAATTATCTTTGTAGTTTAAACTGACTGTCATTTGTCCATTCACGCATTCAGTTTTACCACAATCAAAACCTGTATTACTTTTTTTCTCCAAAAACTTAGTTAATCTATCAATGATGGTTTGTCTTGTTTCATCGCTATTTAAAATTCCTTCCAAAGTTTTTTTGTCTGATTCTATAGCTTCAGGTGAGAGGAAATCTACATTGTGAATTGGATGTACCCCCCCCATTTCTGCTGTGTCTGTAGGGCTTGGATTAAATGATTCCTGTGCGTTGAATTTCATAGAGTTAAGTTTAGTTTTAAAATTGGTTTATGTCTTAATATTACCACAAAAAACTGGTTTTGTCAAACGCTTTCAAAAACTCATTGTTTCTTGCCAAAAATTACAAAATACCACAGATTAGCTTGGCAACTTCTGAGCCAATTCCATCTATTCCAAGTCCTGCCAAAAATTTGTGAGCCACTATTTCTTGAGATTTTGCAATAGAATCTTGCAGTTTTTGGGCTGATTTGGAGCCAAAACCATCTTCTTTAGCTATTTTATCAAAAGGTAAGCTGTAGAGATCGCAAATGTCAACAACTCCGTATTTTTCCACAAATTTGGCAAGAGTTTTTTCACTTAGACCTGCAATATTCCCAAGATTTCTTCCACAAAAATAGGACAACCGACCCAAAACTTGAGCAGGGCAACTAGTAGCATTTTGACAAATCAAATCTATTCCCGTAGATGACAAATACAAACTGGAACCACATTGTGGACATACCGTTGGCACATATTCCAATATGTTTTTGGGTAAATCTACTGGGCAAAATAATTTACTTGTTACTTCGTTCATATTTTTAATTATATTTAAGAACCCTAAATTTGTCAATAGTTTTTTTGATTATTTTTTTGACTTGACAAATACTGTGCATATTGCTAAAATTAAATAGCATAGTACCAACCAAAATACACCAACAAACCAATCTTAAAAAACCTTCAAACTTTTATAAATCACTTATTTTTATTAAATCTATATGTCAAACCCTACAATCACAGCCGTTTTGATTGGTAACACAGTTATTTCTAGCCAAGAGACTTATTTAAACAATCTATCTGCCGAATTAAATTCCAAAAATGTAACCATAACTCAATTGGGATCACTAAGCGAAAATTCAGATCTTGCCAATATCTGCAAAGGCGTCAAAGATAATTCATTTGCAATAATAATTGACGGCAAAATGGTTGATTACAAAAACAATATTTCCACCAAATTCAATTGGGCAGAAGTTTTTAGCCAGTTTGCTACCAATTATGGAGATAATAAACTAGAAGACGGCTTTTATAAATGGGGTCAAATAGTACCAGAAACAGCTGAATATCTCTGTAAAGACTGTGGCTACATTGCCGAGTTTGAAGCAGGAACAATATTTCCAATTTGTGAAGTTTGTCAGGCAGGTGAGCCAGATGGTCCATCCACCCCATCGGACGGCTACTGGGAAAAAATCTAGGAAAATTAAACGAACTCTCTCCCTAAGAAATACCTGCATAGTTAAACCCAGTCTAAAATAGACAATACAGATATTGATAAATCTTGTGAATAATGTCATCTTGAGTAGGGCGAAAGATCCCCTCAAGTATAATAATAGTTAAATTTAAGAATTGTACAGTTTATTATGGGTTTAGCTATACTAAAAAACATTAACGCTAAGTTTACTCTTTAGTTTGACCCTTATTAAGGGGTTATTTTTGCAAAACAAGGGGGTAGTAAAGTTTTGAAACTACAACGACCCTCACCCAACAGGTTGGGTACTCCCTTATTATTGTGCTGTTTAGTTTTCAACAAGTAGTAAATCCTTACTTTAAAGGTCGTTTTGTGCTTAAGTTTGTGAATGTTGACAAAGGATTGGGTATACAAACAGAAAAACCTCCATAATGGAGATAGTTTGAGATAATGGTTGAGAATTTTTGTTTGGTGCCGCGGGAGAGATTCGAACTCTCACACTATTGCTAGCGGTGGATTTTGAGTCCACTGTGTCTACCATTTCACCACCACGGCTCTATTTAATTTCTTAACTGTTTAATTTAATTGTTGTTGAAATTTATGGTGCGGTCGAGAGGATTTGAACCTCCACAGGAATAATTCCCGCTACCACCTCAAGGTAGTGCGTCTACCGTTTCGCCACGGCCGCGTGTTTTTTTAACTAAAGTTTTGAATTGTTTTGGTGCCCAAGGAGGGACTCGAACCCTCACACCCGAAGGCGCTAGCTCCTAAGGCTAGTGTGTCTACCATTTCACCACCTAGGCACATTTATTTTACTGTAGTTTTAATTTTAATATTTCTAATTATTTTTTGGCGGAGACGAAGAGATTCGAACTCTTGAAGGCTTGCACCTTATCCGCGTTCCAGGCGAACGCACTAGACCACTATGCGACGTCTCCAAAAATTAGAATAACTAAAAATTATTAGCTAAATTATCACAGGTCAACTATTTAAGTAACACTCATTTTTAGATTTTTGTCAAGTTTTGCTTATTTAATTATTAGTTTTTTGGTGATTAAACAGATAATAATTGGTTATTTTTATTACCCAAATAAAATTTATCTAAATCTATCTATTTTACAGTTTGTTTTGTAGCTTTATTGGCAACTCCACTGACTAGCATAGCCATTTGACATCATCCAACTAGCAACATAAACCTGATCTGCTCCACTGTTGATACTGGCATTGGGCAAATTGGCATATTTTGAACTGGCGAAAGAGCTAAAAGTAGCAGGAGCAAACTGAAACAAACCTGTGTACATACCATTTTTGGCATTTTGATTGCCACTAGATTCACATTTCATAATTCTAATTACCGTGTTGGGATTACAACCCATTGTTGCACAGTTTTGCGTGATCATATCCTCATATTTAGTTGTAGTAGATATTGCTTTTGGCTTTGAAACAATTGCTGAGCTAGAACCAGCGTTGATCACCATTGTTTCTGTAGAAGTTGTTTCAACCACGATCTGTTTTGGGTCTTGTTTTGGGTCTTCTTTGACTGTTTTTTGTAATTCAGATTTGGTATCTTGGATATCACTAGAAATGATTTGGGAGCTAGTTTGAGAGCTGATGGTAGAAATTATTGAGCTACTTATTGAACTAATCGGCAAAGAAGAAATAGTTTTTAAATTTTGTTTTGAACTTGGAGTAGTTGAGCTAGTCGTTGAGCTAATAACAGAAGTTGGTGTTGAGGTCAATGTTTTAGTTTCAATTTTGATTTCAGTTTTATTGGCAACTAGCTTTACTTGGCTACTGCTACTTTTAAAACTACCTTTGGAATTTATTACCGAAACTAAAGGTGAAGAAGAGAGGGTGGAAGGTAACACAACCGAGTCAACAGATTTTGGTGGGAAAGAAGGCGAACTAATGGTTAGTTTTTTTTCTGAGCCACTAGCAGAACTATTGTTATTTTCACTATTGTTTTTTTGAGGAAACGGGTAAGTGAGAACAGGATTTGTACTTGCAATGACTTCTACTGGGCTTGAGTTTTGGTTAATCTGTATTGCTGAGATGATAATTGGAGACAATAACACCGCAAAAAATACACATAATGCCAAATTGATTTTGAACATAATTTGTTGGACTTGGTCAGAGTCCTGATATCATAAATTTTCTAAATAAAATGACCAAAGGGAAAGTGTTTATAGTTGGGATAATTTTTTGGGTTACCACAAACGAAACGACTTACAAAAGCAACTAAAAAATAGTAAAATGGATTAATAGAATAATCTTAAAACAGTCTTAAAAAAACTATGAAACTTTTGGTAAACTTTAACTAAATACTGAATTAATAATAAATTAATATTTTTGAAATTGCAAATCTTTTATATTAAACCTGATTTTTATTTTTTTGTCAAGCTCATTGGTAGGATTGATTGTTGTTTTGTTATTGTAAACTAGAGTAAAATTATTCTACGACTTTGCCAAATTCTTGAACTACCACAACTGTATCTTGATTGTTAAGTTTGCCTTTTATTACGCCAACACCAGTATCTTTTACATCTATATTAAGAATATTTTCTCGGTGAGTTGGACTGTTCATCCAAGCCTTGACCAAGTCTTCCACATCGTAAAAATCTTTTGCCAAATTTTCACCCGCAATTATGTAGTTATAATCGTTGTCAA
>JAYWGE010000004.1:0-3379 GCA_043778455.1 bacterium | reverse complement strand
GTTTTGTATTGGGTTTGCCATGTTCCTGTGTTGGTGGTAGGGTTAATGACAAACTCCTTGTAGTCTATACCTGCTTTTTGGGGATATTGGGTTGGGGTAGAGGAAGAAGGGGAAACTTGATTGCTTAAATTGGTTTTTACATCAAAATCAGCCCACCAAAGTTTTTGAGTTTTTGGAGATGCCCAACTTGTATCGTTACCTCCAAAAAAAGTATGTCCAAGAATTCCGTCAATTTTGAGATCGTTTGTATTGCGTAAATTAAGATTATTAGTATTAAATTTTTGAATACCATCTATCCAAATGGTTACAGATCCGTTATTTTGATTAGGCGTGTTTAATTTAAGATATTGAGATATTTTTTGCCACCTACCTGTTTCAAAATTCCATGTTCCTGTGCCAAGTTGCGTCCCAAAATCTACCGATGATGGAAGATAAGCATATACTTGACCTTGTCCATTAGATCTCCACATAAGACGAGTTGAGAATCCGTCAGAACCAGTTGGAACATTACTTCCAGTATTACCTATTCCACTATAAAACCCTGGTAACTTACCACCTTTGTTAAAATCAAAACCTGGCTCTAAATATTGATAATA
The DNA here is from genome assembly GCA_043778455.1 of bacterium. Lineage (GTDB taxonomy): Bacteria > Patescibacteriota > JACMRA01 > JACMRA01 > JACMRA01 > JAYTWQ01. The sequence goes on along the minus strand of JAYWGE010000004.1, from coordinate 2,783 downwards.
ACTAAAACAAGCTTCATCAACTCCAATTTGATTGAATGTTTTAGATTTAAATCCTGTTCCACCAATTGGTACATTAACTTCATCAACTCCATATGAACCATTATTAAATGTTGTTTCTAAGGCATTTTTAGAATCTTTGATAACCACCTGTCTATTGGTATCGTAGAATTTTCCACTAGATTGAAGATTAAAATTAGATTCCCAGTTATTGTTAAACTGTCCACTCCAGTAGTTACCAAGTGAATTGCACTCTAATGAATTTGAATTATTTTGTGAGCTAACTTGCGAACTATTCATAGAACTAGAGATAGTGTTTTGACTAGAATTGGTAACTGAATTTAATTGTTGAGAACTAACATTTTGTGAACTTTGCAAAGCTACAGTTGAAGATGCAGGACAAATATTTGGAGTTAAACTAAAAACTGAAGGTAAAACAGTAGAATTACCACTTGCGTTACCAATCGTCAATCCACCAATAGACACAGTTTGGTTACTACCAATATTACTACCAGAAACATTGAGACTAACAGCTCGACCTGTTTGGGAGTAGGAATTATTCCAGCCAGATTGAACATTTTGTGAAAAAGGTAGATTAAAGTTTAATTGCCAATTACTAAGTGTAGTTGGTGCAGTATTTTTGAGGCTTAATTCAAGGTTGTACCAATCATTACCACCCATTTGTCGTGTTGCCAAAACTTCAAAACATTTAGCTGAATTATTAGTTGAGCTTGAAGGAGAACTTGAAGGAGAGCTTGAAGAGGTAGATGCTGTGGAAGAAATTAAAGAAACCGAAGATGAGCTTATAACACCTGCTCCACTAGGAATAGGATTGGTTGTGTAGCTATTAATGGTATCTGTAAGATGAGAGTTAGTTCCGCTATTACCAGGCATAAGTACAGCCACAACCCCTTCATTCCAAGCGTTTTGAACGGTTGCTCTGTCTTCCCAGTTATAAGGATAACTCATCAAACCTCCATTAACTCCGTGGGCATCGTTGAGAATCATTTTTTTGCCTGTGGCTTGATATATTTGAGCATAAGTTTTGCCATCTACACCGCTGGGTGGAAATCTTTTGCCGACCATTCCAGCGTAGTCAAAATTTTGTAACCCACCTGTCAATCCTGCAATATCGTTATTCCACGGAGAAATATCCATAACCAAAATTGAATTTGGTAAAATGGCTTTGATGGCTGAAGTCCACTGGTTTACATAGGTTTGTATTTGGGAAAATGTAAGCGGACCATTTTGTTGAGTATTGGATGTGTACTGATAAAAATCAGGGTCAGGGTGAATCATAATTGGTTTTGTGGTACCATAGATTGCCTTAATTTTGTTGGCAAAATCGGTATAACCTTGCACGATAGCAGAGTTGTTGTTACGGATAAAATCTGCACCTTGGTGGCACAAATCAGGACTAGCTACATTACAATCATGCAATCCATACGCAGCTTTAGCCTTTCCAGCAGCGATATAAGCGTAAAAATAGGGGGTTTTGTCGGCATTGGCAGGTTCATTAAATTTGGATAACCAAGCTGTGTGTTCGTCCCCATAAGCGTCCCAAGTAGTTTGAAACCATGGTCCAGACAACAGTTTAGAGTTACTGGCACCACCAAAATTTGGATCTCTATAATCAGGGTAGACATCGTTGGAAAACCCAAAAGTAAATTTGCTCAAAAGTGGTAGGCTTGAAGCTGAGGCAGTGTGCGAGTTAGGTTTGTTGGCAAGATAAGAAATCTGCAAAAAACTGGCAACTATAACTAAAACCAAAAGAGGTTTTGTCAAAGGTTTGGCGAGGAATTTGTCAATAAATTTATTGAGCTTAGTAAAAAAATTGGTATTTGGAGTATAGGTTGAGTTGGACATTGGAGTTAGTTTATTATTTTAATTTGTGGATTATTTTTAATGCTAAGATTTTGGCTAATTGTTCTGTTTTCCTTATTTCTTCTTCAGTTGTATCTCCTTCGTATGAATAATTAAAACTAGATAGCATTATTTGTATCTCTTCGTCAGTTGGTACTCTTCTAAATATAGCAGTTTGAATTTTGTCTATAAAAGGTAATTTTGGTAGTCTTACATCAAATTGGTCTTTATTTGATAAGTAACCCTAACTCTGACTCTTGAAAAGCACTAGCTAATAAATGGTAAATCTCGTGTGCAATAAACACATTTTCTTTTCTTTTTAATATATAGCCATACTCTCCATTTCTTATGTCAGATGAATATTCTACAGGTTTTTGATCTGGTTTTTGCTCAATTATAGTTGATAAAGTCATTGTGTCGTTTGAATATCTAGTTTGACCTATAACTCTAGTTTGTGGCTCTCCAATGTTAGTGGCTAAATAATCTCGCCATATTTTTTGCCAATCTTTGCCATATTCTTTTTTAAGCCTATCTATACTCCAAAAAAGTAAGTCTTCAGGATATCCATTTAAAATACCTTCAACCTGTTCTTGTGTCTTTTTTCTTTCAATTATTTTTTCTCTTCGCTCACTTGCTATAACTCCAAAATCAACATAAACTTTGCCCTCAAGATTTACCTTACTTGGTTTGTATCTTGGCAAAAGATCACCCAAAAGTCTAAAAAGCTCTTGTTCATGAAGTGATTGTGATGATTGTGATCTTTCCATAATGAATAGTTTCTGATAACCTTAAAATGTAATTATAAGTGAATATCCTACCCTATCTTATTAAACGCACTATCATAAATGATATAACCAGTACTGGAAGGATTATCTCTTTTGAGCTGGGAATACCAGTTGACAAAGTTACCATTGTTGTCAAAA
>JAYWGE010000003.1:0-3401 GCA_043778455.1 bacterium | reverse complement strand
ACCAAAGCATTTACATTTCCATAATCATTGTCAATACACCAGTTGGTATCAGCTTTCAATCTAACCGATCTGTAATTCAGCTGTGGGACTGTAATGGTGGAAATAACCAAAAATGGGTTTATGATACCGAGGGTAGAATTAGATTGAAAGCTGATACCAACTGGTGTATTGACAATGATTATGGAAATGTAAATGCTTTGGTTTACCTCAATGGCTGTGGATCTTATACCGAAACTTTTAGAGCTGGAGAATATGAGATGAGGATTTATAGTAGAAGGGGTAATTAAAATCCATTAAATGGTAAGCCTTTAGATATAGGACATGCCTTTATTAGTTTGGCAAAATATAGTAGATATAATAGTATCGATTATTTAACTACATATTCTTTATGGCCAGACCCAAGAGACACAGATAATCAAAACAATTTGTCTTGGAATGATAATGGGTATATTACAAAAGAATTAAACGATAAAAGTAATAGAGGGTGGTGGGATAATGTTCAGGTAAATAACAATAACGACATGAATGATGCTTATAGAGGTGGACAAAAAAATGATTTTTATAGTGTTGCTATGACTTTTTGGGCAAAAAATATTACCAAATCTCAATATGACTCAATTAATAATGGTCAATACGATATTGGCTCTTCTTCATACGGAGTATCAGGATATGTTTGTACAAATTATAGTAGATTATTATGGTTAAAGTATAGTGGCAAATGGTTATATGATGTAAACCAGTTCCCATATGATTTATACAATGCTTTATATTCATCTCAAAATTATCTCTAATATGTTTGCAATATCAATCGTTTTAGTATTATTTGTAATTAGCTTGTTTGCTTTTAAATATTTTACACACATTTTATTCTTAACTATTTTTTTACAGTTTATATCAATTATTTTAGTATTATTTTTATTATGCCCAAAATGTAGTTCAGAAAATAATATATTGGTTAGTTACTTAATATTTAATTTCGTATCAACTCCATTAGCTTTTATAAACTCTTTTACCTTATATTGGAAATATAAAAAAGGATTAATTTTGATAATTTTAAACTTCATAGGGATATATTTTATTGGCATTTATTCTTTTCAAGGCTATTATGACAGTCAGCAATTTATTTATATTTTGAAAATTTTGTTATTTAGTATATTACATGTATTATTTACAACTTTGTATTTCTTGCGTAACAGAAAGCGATTTAACCTGAATAAAACACCTTTATAATGATAAACAAAAAAGTTTTTATAAACTATTAATAACATGTATTTTTGGCATCAAATAGCTATAATTATAATATTTTTATCTCCTATTTTTATATTATCTTTATCAATTTTTACTCTAACAAAACTAAACAATACTTGGTCTAAATATTTATTTTACTTCACATTTGCCTTACAACTACTACTAATATCCAAATTTACATTTAGCTTGTGTACAAATTGTGATTTGGGCAACAGTCCGCTTGGTTATTACTGGTTTTTCCCTTTTTTAGTTTTCCCTGTAATAATTTATAATTATCATATTTTGTATAAACTATTTAAAAAACAAGGTATTATTCTAGTTTTTTTGTACCAACCTTAATACAAAGATATGAAGTATATCAAAGTTTACTTTTAATAGCTATTTTAGTGACACCACAGATTATCTACTTTTTTAAAAATAACTCTCCAAAATAATTTTAAAATCAAATCCAACCCTACTTTGGGTGTTTTACAGATTAAAAAACTTTTTTACCTCCTTTTTATGCCTATTCTTCCTTCTATGCTCGCTAAATTCAAGCTTGGTTTATCCGCTTTTGTAATCCTGATTTTAATTTTCCAATCTTCAGCTAGTTTTTCAACTACGCTTTTGGCGGGAGGTTACAATTGCGATGAAGATCAAAGCTATAGTAACGATATTGAAGACCCTTTGGTACTTTCTAAAAACTACATTGCCCAAAATCCATTGATGCCAGAATCAGAAAAACAAATTATTGTCAAACAAGCTCAAGAAATTAAAGAGGGTTTGGCACGAGCCAAAAGAGAATGCGAAATAGGTAAAATTCAAAAAATAGAAAAAACCAAAAGAGTTGAAGAATTTAAAACTCAACAAAAACTCAAGAAAAAAGAAATTGCTCAGATTTTGGTAGATTCTCTAAAGACTGGCAAAGAACCAAATATAACCATATCTGATGTTTATGATCTGGGCGACAGCGCTGCCGAGCTTGGATTAAGTCTTAGTTCTCCCCAAACTGAAGCAGAAAAAATGTATGTCATTATAGATAAGAAAGCTATCCTAAACATTGATTTAATCAAAATTGATGCAGAAGTAAATGAGGCTTATCAACAATTACAAACCAAATCATCTGAGATAAGTAATTCAAATATCAAAAACCTTGAGACTTCAAACTCACCAAGTAAACTTGTAGAAAACAACTTTTGGAACAGCACAGTTAATGGTTTTTTTGGTTTTTTGGGAAATATGACCAATCAGATTAAAAATTTTGTTTTTAGATAGCTAATTATTGCAACTAAACCAAAACTCATAATATAGAATCTGCTTACAATTTTAACTAAAAATTTAAAACACCTCATTTCTATACTTATAGATATTAAAACAAACTAAAAAATTCCCTTTATCTCACTATTAGGGAGTGCTCCAAATCTAAATTAGCATATGACTATCCTTTTCAAAGTTCCAAAAGTGCTTTGACATATTAACACAATTGTCATTAAAACTGTAGTTTTCTGTTTCTAAAAGTTGCTTTTGCAATAAACCCTTTGTTCCAAGTTTGAGTGAGCTAATAAATCCATCTTTGGCAACCACGCGATACCAAGGGCAAATAGACCATTCATCCTCTCGCATTCCTGACAAAATCCAACCGACCATCTGTCCACTAATACCAATTTGTGAGCCAATACTTCCAAAATTAGTAACCCGACCAGTAGGAATTTGATTGACCAAATCTATTATTTTCTGCTTGGTGGTTTGTGAGGTGGTAGTAGTAGTGTTTTCTTGCATTTATAAGGTTTGTTGGTGTCTATTTACAATTTTTAACTTATGATATTTTGGTTAGTACTTCTCGCATTATTTCTACACCTTTTTGAATAGATTCTATATCTTGCCCAAACGCAAATCGTACATAATTTTGCCATTTTTGACTCTGTCTTTTGGTGTTGGGATTAACATCAAAGAGATCCCCTTTTATCACGATAATCTTATTTTTAAGCATATTTTCCACAAAACTATCTGCTGTGTTATAGCCATTTGGTAATTTGGAGACATCTGCCCAAACATAAAAAGCCCCTTGTGGCACAGTTTTAATTCCAAAATTCATATTTACCAAAGCCTCCACCAAATAGTCTCGTTTGATTTTAAAATTGTCAGACAAAATTTGTTTTTCAGCCTTTGCTGTG
>JAYWGE010000002.1:0-3422 GCA_043778455.1 bacterium | reverse complement strand
AAGATTTTGCAAAATTTCATAATTTGATAATCCAAAAATATGGTGTTGACACATGGCTGAGTATAATTACGCTAACGGCATTTAACGACGGTGTTTTTTATAAAGGAGAGTCATTTTTTGAAAATGCAAATACATTAAAATTAAAGATACTTAGAGAGTATACTAATATCACTTCCAACTTACACTAATCACTTTTCAATAAGTAGTAAACTCTTTCGTTCAGAGCAATTTTGTGTGCAAGTTTAGGAAAGTTGATATAGGTTTGGGTATATTAGTTTTTTTGAATTCAAAAATTGTTACGACATGTCTTATAAAGTAGTATGGTCGTTTTTTTTTTTTTTTGTCAATAAAATTGTCAATTGTTTCTTATTATTCTTTACCAAAATCGTGATAAAAGCTGATGTTAATATAGTTGGTAGAATTTATTTAAATTAAAAAAAATATATAAAAAAACTCCCCTTTGAGAGATTTTGATTTATGAGACTATTAAAACTATTTCTATACTTGCCATTCTTCATATAATACCGACAAAACTGCCATTATTGGAACTGATAATAGTGAACCAAGTGGGCCTATGAGGGTATTGCCAACCATAATACCAATAATTACAATCATCGGATCTATACCTACAGCCTTGTTCATCACTCGCGGGATTACGATATTGGATTCTACCTGTTGAATAACTAGATACATTAACAAAATCACAATAATATAAATTGGAGCCGTAGCAGCTCCCACAAAAAGAGCGGGAATCAAAGCTAAAGTTGGCCCAAGTACGGGTACAATCTCCAAAACTCCAGCGATAACCGCTAGTGGTAATGCAAATTTGGCAATATTACTGTCTGTCCAGCCCACAATTGACAGTCCAATATAGGTTATGACTCCAATGAAAACCATTAGACTAAGCTGACCTCGGAACCAAGATCCCAGTTTTTTTTCTGATCTGTTGATGATATTTTTGGCAGTTTTTTCGTTTTTACCAAACATCTTGGCAATAAAATTTTTGATTTTGTCTTCTTCGGCAAGTTGATAAAAAGTAAGAGCCAATAATGCCAAGGTAGATAGCATAATATTGAGCAAACCACTACCAATTTTGACAATTTCACCACCAGCATCGCCTACTTTTCCACTTAGGTTATTTGCCAAATTACCTGCATATTCGTTGGCAAGGTTGATAATATCAGTTTGATTGGGAATTTTGATATTGTAATTTTGTGATATTGCACCCAAAAAACTACCAAAATTATTGATAAAATCTATAGTTTCACGCACAATTGGTTGCACTCCAAGGTAAAGCATTAAGCTCAAAAAACCCAAAAATCCAAACACAACTCCGAGCGTGGCAAGACTTTTGGGAATGTGGTAGTGAGTAGCTTTGTTGATAACTGGCTTGATAGCAGAAGAGCAAATGATACTTACAAAAACAATGACTAGAACATTGAAAAGTAAATAAATGGAGTACAATAAACCTACTACTAGGACGATTTTGAACAGACTTTTATAGGAAATTTCAATGGGATTGGACATTTTGATGGGATTGAGTAAGGATAGGTTGAATTTTTTTATTGAGGGATAAATCCTCCGCTACGACTTAAGTTTAAATTATTAGGATTCAGCCACGGTTTGAGGAAGTCCTTCGGTGATGATATTGATGGTATAATCTAGTAGTTTGGAAGCCAATCGGACATTGACACCCCGTTTACCTACGGCCAAAAACGCTTGTTCTGTAGCACAAAATACATCGGCGGTCATTTCTTCTTCGTTTATTTCTACACGGTCAATCATCGCTGGTTCTAAAGCATCCATAATCATTAACTCTACATCGTCTTCGATATATTCAATGACATCAATTTTTTCTTGCATTGTGCCACTAAGTTCTCGTTGAACATTGATAATACGAGTGTTTTTCCGTCCAATAATAGTGCCCACTGGGTCGATAGTTTCGTCGTCGCTATACACCAGAATTTTGGTTCGAGACCCTGCTTCGCGGACAATTTTGTGGATGATAACCGTACCTGATTCAATTTCGGGAATTTCTTGTTCAAGGATAGCTACTGCGAATTCGGGTGCAGATCGGCTCAAGACTATTTTTGCATTGCCTTGTTCGTCGTCTCGGATGTCCAAAATTACGGCTTTGACAAATTGACCTGCCTTAAATCTATCGGTTGGACAAAGGTCGTCTTTGGTTATAGTTGCTGTTGTTTGACCTAGCTTGACAAGGTAGCCACCTTTTCGAGAATAGTCAATTTCTACGGTAACAAGCTGGTTGATTTTGTCTTTGTATTCTTGAAGAACACGAGTGTGTTTGGAGGCGTTGATGGATTGCATTAGGACTTGGCGACCAATTTGTGAAGCAATTCTCCCAAAATCTACCGCGTCGCTCATTGAAACCTCGGTGCTTATAACATCACCAATATTGGCAGATGGGTCATAAAGTCGTCGCTCATTGACGGAAATTTCTCGGTCGGGTATTATCAAATCTTCTTCATCCACAACCTTAACATCATCATAAACGGTGTATTTTCCTGTGGTGAGATTAAAATTACAGCTGTAGGTTTTGAGGGGATTACCAAATTCTTTTCGGTAGGAAGAGGCAATAGCTCGTTCAATGGCTTTGATAACTTCTTGGGGGTCAAGACCTTTTTCGGTGCAGACAAAGTTGATCATTTCTTTGAGTTCGGTGATGTTAATTGACATAAGTGATTGGTAATAGTTGGTAAATTTTAGTTTGACTTTTTTGAGAAATTTGAGTACGAATAAACTCCGCGCAAGGCGAAGTAACTAATATTAATTATGTTTGATTATAATTTTTTTGTCAAGAAATTTGTGATTTTAAATATTAAAGTGTGGTTTCTTCATATTCTTCATAGCCAATATTATTCCAAAGACCAGCAAGAATTGAATTGTCTTCTAAAGTGGAATATTCCTCACCAAATTCAGTTTTACTAAAAGATTCAAAAGCTAATGTTTGTGGTTCAAATTCTTGGTTCAAGCTTGGATTATTGCCATCTCCACCTGAAGCAACTTCGTCTAAGTTCTCTTCAATTTTTGCTATATTAAAATTGTTACTCGGATTGTTATTTAAAGCTTCTACCATTTTGAAACAATACATATTTTGAATTGTGTACAAAGTACTAGCAACCATTATCACAACAAGTGTAAAAGGTCTTAGGAAGTTAGAAGATACACCAGCGTATGCCAAAATTGCATTACCTGAAACTGATAATAACAAAGTAGCACCATAATAAAGATCGTTTTGAAGGTAACAGTAATACTTATATTTTTGATTTTGTTCTTTTTTAAATTTTTTGCTTTCAGCTTCAGTTAATTTTTCCACCTTTATCTTTCCACGAGCTATCTCAAAGCTACCACCATCAGGATTGCTACTAGTAATATCATCTGCATTATATTCCATATTTGCT
>JAYWGE010000001.1:0-3433 GCA_043778455.1 bacterium | reverse complement strand
CTAACCCCAGTTTAAAATAGACAATACAAATGTTGACTAATGTTTATAGAGATTTATAGTAACTGTCATCTTGAGCAAAGCGAAAGATCTCCTCAAGTATTATAATAATTAGCTTTGATAATTGTATAATTTGGAGTGGGTTTAGCTATAAGGTTGTTTAATTAAGGTTATTTTGATTTAAAACCATTGTCCAATTCCTCTGCCTCAAACCACAATCTGTTCATAATTCTAATATTATTTTTACTGTTTTGAAATGGAGTTCTGCCATGAAGCACAGCAGTATTGTCAGCTATCAAAATATCACCTTTTTTCATAGTAAATGTAACTTGATTGTTCCTATTTTCTAAATAATCCAAAATCATACCATAAATCTCTGGATATTTACAAATTACCTTTGCAAATCCATCGTTTTTTCTAAAACTAATTGTAATCTTACTTGATTTAGAATAGCTAAAAAGAGGTTTTGTAGATTCTTCACCTGCCCTTGCAACTCTAAAAAAATCTGTCTCAAATAAATTTTCTATTTTGCTAGGTATACTCTCACTTAAATAATTAAATAGATTTTGACCCAAGACAATACAGGACTCACCACCATTTTGGGCTGGATTTTGACACTGCAACGCCATAATTTTGGGAATTTTACCATACATACCATCCGTATGTAAAAAATGTTCTGAGTTATTGGCTCCTTTAAAATCTTTTAACATCGGATCTTTGTTTATCGCAACGACTGCTATACCACTGTTTTCAGATCTTGTGTGATGCAAAATTTTACCAAATATGAAGTTTAAGTTCACAAAGTCATTTCTCATATTTGAAGTATCAGATATATTAACTAAAATATAGTGATTGGTCTTAATTTCTTCTAAAATTTGATTTTTAGCCAAAAGTAAATCTTTAATTGTCAAAAAGTTAAACATAATTTAATTCTAATTTTTTTCTTTAGTTATTGGTTGTTTGCTAAGTTGTTTGCTAATTGGTCTGCAAAACTATTGGTAAAAAAATGGTGTCTCTTTGATCCTTTCGTAATGCTTGGATTTGAATGAAGGTTTTCTTTTCTTTCTTTTTCCATCCGAGCCAAAATACTATCTTTCAATCTTGATAAACCAAATGATATGTAACCTTGTTGTTGTGGAAAAGATGTGAGATATTTATCTACCAACAAGGAAATAACCAGTTCACCATTTTGAGATACAACACAGCTGGGAATTTGTATATTTTCACCTCCTGTTAAAGTTTCCTCAAAAGGCACATCATAATCAACTCTTTGCTCATCAAATGTAAAGCCCCAATATTTTGTACCTAATTTTCTTTTTTCTGCTCTAAATCCAGCAATTGTTGGAGGTTTATTATCAGAATTATTTGCATTGACATAATCAAAATGACAAACTACATCAAATATTTTTTTGCTGTGATAATGAATACTAAACTCTACTCCATTGACAATTCTCTTAATTTTTGCTTCACCAATTTCTCCGCTATTAAATCTTCTTATCATCTCAATATCAGAAAAATCAAACGGTGGCTTGTTAACAGTTTCTTCATCTATTTGTTCTGTTACAAAAATAATATCCACATCAGAATCCTGCCTTACATTAAAATTTGGAGCATATGCCATACTACCTGTCAAAATATGACCAAGCGTATTTTTACCAAATAGCTCTATTATAGATGGTAGTTGTTCGTTGATTTTGTGCGTACTAGCTATACTTTCCACTAAAGACGCTTCAGGTTTGCCGTGTTGAATGAAAACATCCCCATCTCTATTTGTTAATTCTGACTTCCACTGTGCATAAGTTTTACCAAAATATTTTTTTGAAGACATTGCTTTTTCTTGTAATTTTTTAACAGCAAGTTGTTTTGGACCAATAAGATTAATTTCATCAGCGATAATATTTTTTAATTCTACCCTTCTAGATTGATCTGCTACACTAAGGGAATCTTTTCTATCCTTATTTGCAAGTTTGTAATATTCCGCAATTATTTGATTAATATTTGGACAAATTGGGGGGGTGAGAACACTTCACTAGGCATACTATAAAAATATACCATATATTTTAGCTTTTGTCAATACCTATTTTTCTTCAATCCATAACATCCCTGATAGCGGCGGCCATTTCAAAATCTAAGCCATCAATAGCAAGTTGAAGCCTTTCTTGGAGCTGGGTTGGGTTGAGCTTGAGACTAAGAATAGTTTGGATGTTCTGTTGTTTTTGTTCATCAAAACTGTCATAGACTTGTTTACCTTTACTACTGTTACTACCCATTTGCCTGTCGCCGTGTACAGACCGAGACTTACCACTCAGGTTATTTTGCTCTCCGTATCTATTGAGCTGACGGCTACCTTTTCCATTTTTGTGTCTACTACTTAGCTCAACTGTATCAAAAGGATCTACTACTTCAAAGCCATTAGCAGTGAGTTTGGCACCTGCCTTGCCCCAGTTTTCGTCTTTTTGGACTTCTTCACGAACATCATCGGCAATGGTTTTGAGGCTTCGAACAGTAGATTTTGGGGTGATATTATGTTCCAAATTATGTTGCCTTTGGATATTTCGTCGCCTATCAGTTTCATCTATCGCTCCTTGCATAGATTTGGTTATATTGTCTCCATACATCAACACTTCCCCTTCACTATGCCTAGCTGCTCTGCCAATAATTTGAATTAAGGATGTCTTAGATCTCAAAAAACCTTCTTTGTCCGCGTCAAAAATAGCCACCAAGCCAACTTCTGGCAAATCCAAACCTTCTCGCAATAAATTAATTCCAATCAAGACATCGTACCGACCCCGCCTTAGATCTGCCAAAATATCCAGCCTATCTAGCGTGTCTACATCGGAGTGAATATAGGCTGATTTGATGTTGATTTGTTTGAGGTACAAGTCCAACTCTTCAGCAAATTTTTTGGTCAAAGTAGTGATCAAAACCCGCTGTTTGTTGCTCACTCGTAACCTGATTTGCTCCAAAATATCTTCCACCTGATTGTCCACAGGTTTGAGAGTAATAATTGGATCCAAAAGTCCAGTGGGGCGAATAATTGCCTCGGACACAAAAACATCCCGAACAGTAGATTTTTCCAAGATTATTTTGGGTTTCTTTTTTGCATGAGCCATATTGATATTATAATCTTAATTGGTTTTTTTGGCAAGTGAGTTTGAGCTAAATATAGCCAAATATAGTTTACGAAATCTGAGTAACGAAACCTCAAAACTCATTGTCATCCTAAACTTATTTGCAGACTTACATACAAAATTGCTTTGAACGAAAGGAAGGTGGAGTAAGGTGGTAAGTTGACTTTAAAAACTTAGAAGTAAGCTAAATTGGAACAAATATACAGCAAAAATCACCCCTAAATAATTAAATTTGGAGTGAATGACTTTTGGTATTAGTCTTGGCCTACTTTCCATAGAATCTGCATTCTAGTATCATGAGCGTA